>DASTAW010000031.1 GCA_035712365.1 Terriglobia bacterium | reverse complement strand
CTGGTCGAGCGGCTAATGAGCTTTATCCATGCCTACAACAAGGAGGCCCGACCTTTTCAATGGACTTACACGGGCAGCCCGCTCGCGGCATGATTAAGTCAACGCATTTGCAGCACGCAACACTAGAAGTCATTTGGCTCTGTTGACATCCTCATCGAAAGGTAGCAATGCTTCAGGCGATAGAGATTGAAGCTGAGGCCGAGCAGCAGGGCTTGGCGCTGCTGCATGGGCAGCAACCGGCCGGGCGCGCGGGCCGAGAGTTTGCGCTTCACCGACGAGAAGACGCTCTCGATCCGAGCACGGTGCCGATAGAGCCGGCGCGGAAAGGCCCGACGCATTTCCGCACGCACGCCACGTACACGCCAGGTTTTCTTTCCCCGCTTGGCCGGGATCACGCTGCGTGCTCGGAGTCGCTGCCGGATGTAAGTGTGGTTCCTCTCGCTGTCGAACTCGGCGTCGGCCAGCACCAACCCGATGCGGGTCTGCTCGGAAGCCGCCTGCACGACCACGGGCAAACTCGCGCAGTCATTCCAGGGGCCACGCCGCGCCATCTGTGCCAACACGCATTGCCGGTCCAAGTCGACCACCACGACCCACTTCAGCCAGTATCTCCAAGGCAGCGGTTTTTGCCCGTGATGATGCAGGCGGCGGACGAAGAAGGTACTTACCGCTCCCGACGCCAAGCCCGTGGCATCGACGGCCACGCGAGCCCGCTTTCGACCGCCCCGCCCTACGCCGGACAGCCGGCGTACGGTTTCATCCACCGCTCGGGCCAGCGTGCGCTCGTCCACACGCTGCAGAAAGCGGTACAAGGTAGTGAAATCGGGTACGTTCCTCAACCCCAGAGCCTCGCGCAGTTCGCCGTGCTCTCGCAAGCGCACTTCCGCTTCGCGAAAAGTCCAGTCCTCGTAACGCATCAAGCACAGGATGCCCAGAAGTTGCGGCTGCGTAAACTGGTGCTTGCTGAAACGAGTTCGATAGGGTGGGAGTACCGTCCGGCCCACTTCCCAAGCGGTGTGGCCAAATGCCAAGAGTCCAACCTCCGCCATCGTGCTTGTTGCCTCCGAACCATCGGACCCTTGCGAAGGGCTGGCGCACTCACAATTCTCCTTGGTTGAAGTAAGGATGTCAACAGAGCCAAGTCATTTCAAAACCCTGTACAACGGGGTGAATGTAGGGTAGTTCTTTTCCTGTGGAGGGGAATCGCGAAACCGCACAGCGCCAGAGGGAGGGCCGATGGCGCGATATGGTCGGTTGCTGACCGACGCCCAGTGGGAAAAAATCCGGCCCTTGCTGCCCAAGCGACCGCCGCGACCGCGGGGCGGTCGGCCTCCAGCGAATGACCGCAAAGTGCTGGAAGGCATCTTGTGGATCCTGCGCAGCGGAGCGCGCTGGCAGGATTTGCCCGAGGAATTTCCCTCACCGTCCACCTGTTGGCGACGGTTGCGGGATTGGGAAGAGCAAGGGATCTGGCTGGCGATCTGGCGAGTCTTTCTGGGCGAGTTGAATGAACGCCAACAGTTAAAGTGGAGCGAGTCATTTCTGGACGGGAGTTTAGCTCCCGCCAAAAAGGGGGCTGTGGAGTCGGCAAAACCAAGCGGGGCAAGGGGACGAAGTGGATGGTGGTGGTCGACGGCCGCGGTGTTCCTTTGGGAATCCGACTTTATTCTGCTTCCCCCTCGGAGGTCCGGCTCGCGGAGGAGACGCTCGAGGCGATCCGGGTAGGACGGAGGCATCAGGGCGGGCATCCGCGCCAGAAGCCTGAGCGGGTGATCGCCGACAAAGGCTATGACAGCGACGCCCTGCGCGCACGGTTGCGACAGCGCGGCATCGCCTTGATTGCCCCGCACCGCTCGAACCGTTGCCGGACGCTGCCACAAGACGGTCGGGTGCTCCGCCGTTACCGCAAGCGCTGGATCGTCGAACGCAGCATCGCTTGGCTCGGCAACTTCCGCCGGCTCGTCGTGCGCTATGACCGTTCCCTTACCATCTACCAGGCGTTCATTCATGTTGCCTGCTTCATGATCGTCTTACGGAGGGTTTTGAAATGACTTCTAGTGTCGATGGCACGGAGCAAAACGTTCGATGTCATACTGCAGTTTGCAGATTCAAGGCCGGCTTGCCAAATTGTGCTAAGTCATTGAAACCACAAGAACGAGGATGGTAGGCCTGGAGGGATTCGAACCCCCGACCCACGGTTTAGGAAACCGTTGCTCTATCCTTCTGAGCTACAGGCCCGTTCAGTCAGCGTGTGCTGAAATAGCTTAGCATATACCGAGTGGAGTCGCTTCTGGCCGCCTGCCTCGGAGCGGCGAAGGGTTTGGGAATTCGAGTGGTTTCAATCGACGCCAATTGTCTTATACTGTTGCTGCGCGTCCGGCTTTGCCACTCGCGCATTGAGGCGTTCGGAGGCTCTTCCAATCCAGCGCCCGGAAGGCCGCCTCTGCCGGTCGTTACCTTGAGAGCGGGAATCTGCGACCGCCCAGCTGGGACAGACAAAAATGGCTATCCTTGACCAATTCAGGCTGGACGGAAAAACCGCACTCGTGACCGGCTGTCGCCGTGGCATCGGCAAGGCGATTGCTCTGGGCCTGGCGGAAGCCGGAGCCGACATCATCGGGGTCAGCCGTTCCATGGAAACTTCCGGCAGCACGATTGAGCGCGAAGTTCTCGCCCGCGCACGCAAGTTCAAAGGCTACGCCTGCGATTTTGCCGACCGCAAGGCGCTCTATGCGCTGATCGAACAACTGGCAATAGATTTTCCCGCCATCGACATTCTCGTGAACAATGCCGGAACAATTCTTCGCAAACCTGCAACCGAATATCCCGACCAATATTGGGACGTCACCATGGAAGTCAACCTGAACTCCCAATTCATTCTGACTCGTGAAGTTGGCAAGCGCATGGTCGAAAGAGGAAAGGGCAAAGTCATCTTCATCGCCTCGCTGTTGACTTTTCAGGGCGGAATCCTGGTTCCAGGGTACGCGGCGAGCAAGGGAGGAATCGGCCAACTCACCAAGGCCCTGGCCAACGAATGGGCCGGCAAGGGCGTCCAGGTAAACGCGATCGCTCCGGGTTATGTCAGCACGGACAATACCTCTGCACTGAGGAATGATCCCATTCGCAACAAGGCCATCCTTGAACGCATTCCGGCAGGAAGATGGGGAGAACCCGAGGACCTTCAGGGCATGACAGTCTTTCTTGCCTCCTCAGCTTCCGACTACGTGAACGGGTCTGTGTTCACGTTGGACGGAGGCTGGATGGCAAGATAGGATTTCCGGCCCGCGCATCCATCTCCGCTTCCCTGACCCGGTCCGAAAGGGCCGGACGCGTCATTTGGCCGGCCCTTGGACCTCTTGGGGCGCTCCCAATGAAACTACTTTGCCTGGACGCTGCTGTCTCCGGCCACCCGGAACTGCATGCGTGTCCCGGACTCCAGTCGCAGATCACCGTGGCGCGTGCTCAACGTCGAGTTCGTTCCGGCTGACGATTCGGCTGAAGCAGACGATCCGATATGGACCTGGCGCACAGGCGTTGCCAGCCCAAGATTCGAATTGGCTCCCAGCGTGTTCTGGGTTGTGGCGCCAACTGCGCCTCCTGTCCTTCCCAAGGTTGATCCCGCTGCGCCTACGGTTGATCCCACCGTTGAACCCACGGCGCCGCCAGCCGCGCCTAACAGCCCACGGCCGCCACCGCCGCCTGACGGAGCTGCGACAGGAGCCGGCATGGGGACTGTCCCCACGGATTCCGACTCTTCCGCTTGCTCGCTCCCACTCGCGCCAAACATCGAAGTGAGCACCGTATTTAATTGCGTGGTGGAATCGCCCTGGACGAGCTGGTCAAACGTCACGCCCAGGCTTGAACCACCCTTGCCGTTTAAGTTGTTCTCGACGTTGGTGACATGTCCCACAAGCTTGTCGCCTTTGCGCACAACTACTTTGCCGTGCTGCTTGACGTTCTTTGTAACCCTGGCCTCCACCTTGTCACCTTCCTTGGCTTTGCGGGCGTCGATGTTTGACATCAGCTCAGCGGAGATCTTTGTCCCATTGCTGATTTCCGCCGACTGCCCAGGGGTTGAAGCCGTCGCTGCCGTTGAACTGGCCGCGCTGGCTGCCGATTCGGCGCTGGCCTGAGCTTGCGCAGCCATCGATGTCGCGGTCCAGCCGAACTGAACGGCTACTGCAATCACTATTGCACACGAAAATGTCATGAAAAATTTAAGACTCCTCATCGCTACCCTCCA
Organism: Terriglobia bacterium; assembly: GCA_035712365.1. Lineage (NCBI taxonomy): Bacteria > Pseudomonadati > Acidobacteriota > Terriglobia > Terriglobia bacterium. Next base: position 71,349 of record DASTAW010000031.1, on the reverse strand, counting down.
GTCTCGTCGTTTTCCTGGACTTGCTTAATTCCTGGGGTCTCGGTTCGATCAGTCCCCCGTCGGCAGGATTGCAGGCCGCGTGCCACTGTCGGAGTTCATGTAACTTATTGATATGGAAGCGGCTGATCGCCAACACCGCTCGGTGCGGGATGAAATAATGACAAACACCATTGTAGATTCTTCCACGTTGGCCAATTGGTTAATTCCAGGACAACCAAGCTCCAGCACCCTCAATCTCCCCGCCGCCGAAGCTTCAGCGCCACATCTTTTGATTTTCTCCCCGCTCTTCCCTCCCAGGGCAATATTGGCTGATTCTGAAGGGCGTCCGAGCCCGACTGTCATCATGCTGCCGTGCCACCAAATTCCGTCCCACGGTCGCAGATTTTTTTAATTCAAGTGACTTCCTCCGTTATAGTTTTAGGTCATGTTTCCGGAATATCCGGCCGCCCTGGTGACGGGCGGTTCTCGAGGCATTGGCCGGGGGATTTGTCTCAGCCTGGCCCGCGCGGGGTTCGGCGTGGCGATCAACTATGCATCGAGCGCCGCGGCCGCGGAAGAGTGCAGGCGGTTGTGCCTTGAGGCTGCGCCCGGCTCGAAAAAGACAAAGTTTGAGACTGTCCAGGCGGACATTTCCAAACGGGATGGCCGGGCACGCCTGGTCGAATTTATTACAAAAGGGCAGGGCTGGATTGATCTGCTGATCAACAACGCCGGCGTAGCTCCCGAAGTGCGCGCCGATCTGCTGGAGGCCACCGAAGAGAGCTTTGACCGCCTGATCGCCATCAACCTGAAAGGGCCTTACTTTCTGACTCAGGCCGTAGCCAATTACTGGCTCCCCAGGCTTCAAAATCTTCCCACTGAGCGCACAAGGCCCAGGGTCATTAACATCTCTTCGCTTTCGGCCTATGCAGCCAGCATCAATCGCGGAGACTATTGCATCAGCAAAGCCGGCCTCGCGATGGCCACGCAACTCTATGCCGCGCGCCTGGCCGAATACGGCATCCATGTTTATGAGGTGCGTCCGGGCATCATCCGAACCGACATGACCGCTGGCGTCCAGGAGAAATACGACCGCATGATCGCGGAGGGTCTCACTCCCATTGCCCGATGGGGAACGCCGGAGGACGTGGGCCGCGCGGTTGCCGCCATCGCACAGGGCGATCTTCCGTTTTCAACTGGTGAAGTGATTAATGTGGACGGAGGCTTCCACCTCCGCCGCCTGTAGAGGTTTGAATCTCCGATGGTCCAGATCGATTCTGAACTCTCGCCTGAGAAGCTTCGCCCCAGGCTCGAGCGGTTGTTTGAACTCTCGGCCGCAAAAATCCGCTCCATCGAGCAGGCATGGGACCCCACTTCCGGTCCGCCCGTGGTGACGGCGAAAGGCCGCTACCAGCCGCGCGAGTGGACCGACTGGACGCGAGGCTTTCAGTACGGGTCGGCGCTGCTGCAGTTTGACGCCACCGGCGAGGCGTGGTTCCTCGAGTGCGGGCGCGAAGGCACCCGGAAGTGGATGGAAAGCTATATTACGCACACCGGCGTCCACGATCACGGCTTCAACATCGTCAGCACCTACGGCAATCTTGCGCGGCTGGCCCGCGAAGGCAAATTCCAGGCGACGCAGCCGGAGCAGGATTACTACAGGCTGGCGCTCAAATCGAGCGGCGCGGTGCAGGCGGCCCGCTGGGCGCGAACTTGCGACGGCGGCGGATACATCTACTCGTTCAACGGCGCGCATTCGATGTTTGTGGATACCATTCGCTCGCTGCGTTCGTTGGCCATCGCGCACCGGCTCGGCTATGCGCTTCACGAGGAATCAGACCTCCGCGTCTCGCTGCTGGAACGCCTGGTGCAGCACGCCACCGCCACCGCCCGGTATGCCATTTATTACGGTGAAGGCCGCGACCACTATGATGTGCGCGGGCGCGTGGCGCACGAATCGCTGTTCAACGCAAAAGACGGCCGTTATCGCTGCCCCAATGTTCAGCAGGGATATTCGCCCTTCACCACCTGGACGCGCGGCCTGGCGTGGGCCATTCTCGGCTTTGCCGAACAACTGGAATTCATCCACACGCTGCCTGAGGAAGAATTTGATGAGCTTGGCGGGCTCGATAAGATTGATGCCATGATGCTCCGCGCTGCCGAGGCAACTACTGACTTTTATCTTGAGCAGACGCCTACTGACGGCGTTCCTTACTGGGACACGGGCGCGCCCGGCCTTGTAAAACTCGGTGATTACCTTTCGCGGCCGAGCGATCCCTTTAATGAATACGAGCCGGTGGATAGCTCCGCCGCTTCGATTGCCGCGCAGGGATTGTGGCGGCTGGGCCAATACCTCGAACGGGGGCCGCAGCGCGCGGAACAGGGCAGGCGCTACCGGCAGGCAGCGCTGACGGTGGCGCGAACGCTGCTGGCGGAACCTTACCTTTCAACAGACGCCGGGCATCAGGGGCTGATCCTCCATTCCATCTATCACCGGCCGAGGGGCTGGGACTATGTGCCGGAAGGACGCAGGGCGCCGTGCGGCGAATCCTGCATGTGGGGCGACTATCACGCGCGCGAACTGGCGCTGGTGCTGTTGCGCGAAGCTCGGCAGGAGCAGGGGCTGTATTTCTTCAACGTTTGACGGCAACTAAAACTTGCGGCGGAGACATCATTCGAGCCGTTCGGCAGTCATTCCGATCCCGCAGAGCGGGAGAGGAATCTGCTGTTGACTCAGGTTCAACTCCGCGAAGGGTCTGCTTTGCCTTTTCAAGTAGATACAGCAGATGCTTCTCCCGCTTCGCGGGATCAGCATGACGAGTTGATGCATCCCAGTCTTCCAATTGACCTCCCTATTTGGGTCGCGTGATGGGATCGTACATCTCGGGGCGGCGGGCGGCGATGCGGTCGTACTCCCATTCGCCGGCAATCCGCACCACGCGGTTCACGTCGGCCAGCGCAGGTTCTATGTCAGCGTAGAGGATAGTCTCTTCGGTTTCGCCGGCTTCCACCAGCACGGCGCCGGTAACGTCGATGATCTGGGAGTGGCCGGCAAAGCGGAAGCCGCGCTCCTCGCCCACGCGGTCGGCGGCAGCAACGTACATGTGGTTTTCAATGGCGCGGACTTTGGGGATGTGCGCCCAGGTATCGGAACCCACAGGCCAGTTGGTGGGAATGGCCAGAATCTGCGCGCCGTTGAGCTTGAGCACGCGGCCGGACTCGGGAAAGCTGCAATCGTAGCAAATGTTGACTCCGATCTTCGCCTGCCCGGCCTGGAACACCCTGAACGGGGCGTCGCCCAGCCCATTGTAGCGGTCGATGCCCAGATAGGGCAGGTGGAGCTTGCGATGCACTCCCTGAAGACCCTCCGGAGTGATCACCGCCGCGGAGTTATAAAGTTCGTCGCCGGCGCGTTCCATCATACCGATCACAAGGGATGTTCCCAGGCGCCTGGCCGCTGCGGCCAGCTTGTCCGTCGAGGGGCCGGGGATGGATTCGGCGGCGGGCAGGGCCTCGGCGCGGCTGGTGAAGCAGTAGCCCGAAAGAGCGCACTCCGGGAAGACCACCAGCTCTGCGCCTTCGCGCACGGCGCGCTCCAGGTGCTCAACCACCCTGGCGAGGTTGCGGTCGTTCGCGAGGATTTTGACGTCCATCTGGACTGCGGCGACTTTCATGTATTCTCCTGGGAGGGGAAGGATTCAGAACCGGCCCATTGTAACAAGGTTTGGTGCGCGGCGCGCGGAGGAAATTTCATGGGCGCCAACGGACGGGCTGGGCACAAAGCGGCGGCGGACCGCCGCACTCCATAGCCCGCAGATACGTAATAATTTCGTTAGACGCACTGCCCGGGGATGCCGATGCGCGGTAATTGCAGGTATGTTATAGTGTGCTCTAGGGGTTCAAAAGGGGCAATCACCGAAGGAGCAAGAACTCAAATGACAAAGCGCGTCCGTCTGGTAGTGATCTTCATTTCCTCACTAGTGGTTTTTTACGTCATCATTGGGGGAGTGCTTGGCCGCGGCAGCACCGACCAGGGCGAGAAGTCTTACCAAGACCTCGGTGTCTACAGCCAGGTCCTCTCGAGAATCCAGCAGGAGTACGTAACCCAACCCAACCTGAAGAATGTCACCAAGGGCGCCATCCGAGGCTTGCTGGAAGCGCTTGACCCCTACAGCACTTATTTCACCCCTGCGGAATATCAGGAATACGTGCAACACCCCGACCCAGGGCCCGCGAGCGTGGGGATTTACCTCTCGAAGAGGATGGGATTTGCGACGGTTGTATCTGTGCTGCCGGGTAGTCCGGCGGAAAAGGCCGGGATTAATCCGGGCGATCTGATTGATGAAGTGAACGAGCAGCGCATTCGCGAATTTTCCGTGGTCCAGATCGATCGTCTGTTGGACGGCACGCCAGGGACAACGGTTTCAGTGTCTGTGATTAAGGGGACCCAAGGCGAGCCTGAAAAAGTCACTTTGACCCGGCAAATTCTCAAGAACGCTCCGTTGGTGGCCAAAACGATTGGTCCCGATACCGCCTATGTGCGAGTTCCTACGTTTGATCAAGGAAAGTCTGACGAAGTTGCCGCGCAGCTCAAGCAGCTTATCAGTAGTGGAGACAACAAGATCGTTCTCGATTTGAGGGACTGCGCTGGCGGGACCGAAAGCGAGGGCGAAAAGGCGGCAAACCTCTTTCTTGATCACGGGCTGATAACCTACCTCTACGGTCAGCGCTACCCGCGGAAAGAGGTTGTCGCGCAGGCTTCAGACCAGATCACAAAGCTGCCGCTGGTGGTGCTGATTAACCAATCCACGGCTGGCCCGGGCGAAATAGTTGCCGGCGCCATCCTCGACAACAAGCGCGGCGACGTGGTGGGCGTCACAAGCTTCGGAGTGGGGGTTTACCAGAAACTTATTCCTGTGGGTGATGGATCTGCGCTGCTGCTCTCTGTGGCCAAATACTACACGCCCGACGGCAAGCCCATTCCCGGCAACGGTATTACTCCGAACGTGATGCAGGCTGCTGAAAATGAAGCCGCGGCCGAATCCGGAGAAACAGAAACCGCTCCTCCCAAGTTCGGCGGCCCCGACGACAAGCAGCTTCAGAAGGCCCTTGAAATTCTCAACGGAAAAACCGTGTCGCCGAAGTCTGCGCGCGTGTGGCTCCCTGGCAAAGCCGTGATTCCATCTGCGCTTCATAACCCTACGTTGCTGGCGGAGTATTCACCGCGTCCGTAACCGCGCGGATGGAATCGGACGGCTCCTGCCCCTTTGAACCTCATCAGGAATGCGAACTGGCTGGCCTGCTCCCAATTGTCCTCCGTCCGGCGAACCGGCACAACCGCGCTCCGCAAGGCGCACTTCAAATCTGGCGCACTGCCGAATGCCCGGGCGATAGTCGCTTTTTCGCTATGGGAATTTATTTCTTGATTAAAGCCTGCGCGCTGTCGCCATTCTGCTTCTGTTGCTGAGGTTGAAGGGTAATGGTCAAGTCCCTGTCCAGGCGCATTCCGACCAGAGAACCGGCGGCAAGTTCAGCCTGTTTGCCTTTGGGCAGGTAATAAGCCGCAACTGCGCCTCCCACGGCCGCCGCGATACCCACGCCGACCCCGCCAGCCGCAACTCCCGCCGCTGTAGGGGCCCCGAACAGAATAATCCGCTGCACTTTACCCGGGCCGCCACCCTTGAGGTCTCCTTCGGCATCCACGCTGGAACTGCCTCCGTTGTTTCCGCTGCCAAAAACTTCCGTCAGTGAACCGGAAATCGCCAGCTTCTGACCGTCAGGCAGCGTGAGAGAGTTGAAGAGGACATACAACTGGCCGCCTTTACCTCGATGGGCCGCCGCATGGACTTCCTGGACCCGGCCATCGACACGCACGCCCTTAGGCAGGATCACCTCGTCATCTTCTGAGTAGACGGGGTCGAACAGCGTGGTCATGACGATGTCGCCCTTCTTAGATGTCTTGGAACTGATCTTCGTGTGGAGGACAAGCTTGAACTCAGTTCCCTCAGGGAGCCAGTGCTGGTTCTGCGCATCCGCCAGGCTTGTCTGAGCCTGGACCACAACCGGAAGCGCCGCAATCGAGAGCGCCAGCGCCAGAACCTTGCATCCATACCGCACCATAGGATTCCTCCTTTATTCGCCTATGGGCCCCCAGAGGTCAAACCCCAGCAGCCAATGATTAATTTGACCACTTAACCTTCTGCTTCGTCAAAGAGAAATTTAGAAAGCAGTCTGCCGCAAGGGAGCGGAGCCGGGGAACGTCTCGCCCGGCCCCCGGCGGAATGGTCCGTTGACGGTGCCCGACCGTCCCCCTATAATGATCGGGAAAGTCAATCAGGCAGATGATGAAGAAGTTCTTCGGGATACTTCTGACCGGGTGTTTTCTCGCGGGACCCGCCGCCGCACAGGTTGCGCAACAATCAAAACCCAGCCAGAACACAACTGGAGATCAAGCCCAGCATGCCGCGGGCCAGATCAGGGTCCGGGTGAACCTTGTCAACGTCCTGTTCACCGTCGTTGACAAAAAGAACAAGCTCGTGGCTAACCTGACCAGAAATGACTTCAAAGTCTTTGAAGACGGCAAGCCGCAGGAAATCGGGTTCTTCGGCAGGGAATCGAACCTTCCGTTGCGTATTGGAATCCTGATTGACACCAGCAACAGCATCCGCCTGCGGTTGCAGTTTGAGCAGGAGTCTGCTGTCGATTTCCTATACGATACGCTCCGGCCTGACCGGGACCAGGCGTTCGTCGTCGGGTTTGACGTCGAGCCGGTGATGATCCAGGACTATACGGACGACCTAGACAAGCTCAAGGAAGGCATTCAATCGCTGCAGGCGGGTGGAGGGACGGGGCTCTATGACGCCATCTATTATGCGTGCAAGGAAAAAATGGTTTATAGTCCCCAGCCCGAACCTTACCTTCGCCGCGTGCTGATTATCGTTTCAGACGGCCAGGACAACTTCAGCGAGCACTCGCGTGAGGAGGCCCTGTCCATGGCGCAGAAGGCGGAAGCGACGATTTACGCCATCAGCACAGACTGGACGGGCGTCGAGCAGCGAGGCGACAAGGTGCTTTCGTATCTGGCAAAAGAAACGGGCGGCGAGTTTTTTTTCAACACTCAGGAAAGCGAAATGGAGACCGACTTCAAACGGATCGCTAATGAACTTCGCAGCCAGTACAGCCTTGCTTACGTCTCCACAAACTCGGCGCACGACGGCAGCTTCCGAAAGATCTCCATCAAGGCCGACAGGAAAGATGTGCGCGTGCAGGCGAAGAGCGGTTACTTCGCCCCTTCCCAATAACATCCGGGCGTGAAAGCCGGCAGCGCCCGGCGTTTCAGGAGTGAGGATAATATCCGCTGCGGGTCTGGACTTTGTAGTCGCCGCGAGTGACACGGACCTTGATCTTGCGGAACCCGGGGTCCGTTCTGGGATTAGACGGAGTATAACCAAGAAGGTACTGGGTCCGAAGTTCGTCGGCGATCCTTTGGAATGCCGCCGAAGTGTCCCGGATCTTCGTCACCTTGATGACATCTCCCCCGGTCTGTTCGCACATCTTGCGCAGGACAGCGTCTCCATTGAAACCCATGCCGCCGAAACCGTAAAAGGCGCGGTCAACGATGTCGACGGCGTAAATGATGCAATCGGATTTCTGCGCCGCCTCGATGGCCTGGTTCAGATTTTCTTTACTTCCCTGGTCCTCGCCGTCGGTGAGAAGGATCAGCACCTTGCGTCCAACTTCGTGGCTCATCAGTTCGTTGGCTGCGAGATAGATCGAATCGTAAAGGTGCGTGCCTCCGACATTGCTGGCAGGCAGCGGCCCAGGCAGCACACCATGCCCGCCGCCGTTGATGACGGTTTCGTCGATGGCGCTCTCCAGCGGGCGAAGTTCGGCCGTGAAATCCTGCAGGAGTTCGACTTCCAAATCGAAATGGATGACGCACGCGAGGTCCTTGGGCCGTAACACCTGCCTCAGAAAATTCTTCGCCTCGCGCTGTTCCACGTCCAGGACCCTTTCCTGGCTCGGACTGGTGTCAACCATAATCGCGAGAGTGAGTGGAGTGTCTGTTTCGCGCGTGAAGTAGGTAATCTTCTGCGGAATGTTGTCTTCTTTGATTTCAAAATCATCCTGGGTGAGATCGGGCACAAGCCGATGGTTTTTGTCCCGCACCACGGCATAGACGTTAACGGCTTCCGTCGTCACTTTAAGGACCGGCCCGGTTGCCTGCTGGTCCTCCTGCGCCGCAGGAGCCGGCAGAGTGGAGAAAAGCAGCACAAGCACGAGGGCCGCTGTTAATGCGGCCACCAGACCGTTGGTCCGACCTGCTCGTTCCCGTTGACCCATTTGATTCGTCCTCACTTTCAGTTTACTTCGATGCAGGAAAGGATGCTCGCGCTTTGTCGCTTCCAGATGACATCAAAGCCCGGCGAGCGGACTTGAAATTCACTCAAAGCGATAAGAGAAGAAGCGCGACAGGAATTTTTTTGCACTCAACATCGGAACACCTGCTTCACTTTCTTCTTGACAAGAATAGCGACTGTCACTATACATTGTGACTGAGCACGCGCTCCGTCAGTTTTTAACTGACGCGATCTCAAAACGTTTGAGAGGAGAATAAAATGGCAGCAAAGAAGAAAGCAAAGTCGAAGGCAAAGCCGAAGTCAAAAGCCAAAAAGAAGAAGAGGTAACACTCTTCATTCGGATTGAAAGAGAAGGTTCGGGGATGCAGAGATGCATCCCCGAATTTTTTTATGCCCGGGTTACGCCAGTGCAGCGCAGCCCTGGGATTCGTGCCTCGCTCTCGTAAAATTCATTCCACGACGTCATGCTCCGGCGCGTTCAGTTCACGGGTGATTTCATCCACCGGTTCAAGTTCCGCGATCGGCTCGCCGGTGGCCGCTCCAAGCTCCCTGAACTTGCGGATGGAGGGCAGCACGCGCGATTCAAGCGAGCCCACCGCCCTGTTGTAACCTTCTGTGGCCCGTTGAAGGGACAAGCCAACTCCTTCGAAGTGCCCCAGAAAGGTCCGGACCCGGTCGTAGAGATCTTTCCCAAGCGCGCTGATTTCCCGGGCGTTCTGTGCGATCTGCTCCTGCCGCCATCCGAAAGCCACGGCCCGCAGCAGCGCGATCAGCGTGGTGGGTGTTGCGATCACCACGTGCCTCTGCATTCCGTCTTCGAGCAGCGTGCGGTCTTGTTCGAGCGCGGCGCTGAAAAAGGATTCGCCCGGCAGAAAGAGCACCACGATCTCAGGGGCCGGATCGAACTGGTCCCAATAAGCCTTTGCGGACAACTCCTTCATCCGGTCACGGACAAGTTGCGCGTGCCTGGAAAGCTTTTGCCGGCGTTCATCCTCGGTCGGCGCCGCCGCTGCGTCCAGAAAAGATTGGAGCGGCGCTTTGGCGTCCACGGCGATCTCGCGTCCGTTGGGCAGGTGGACGGTCATGTCCGGCCGCTGGCGGCCTGCCGCCGATTCAACATTTTCCTGCAGCGAAAAATCGCAGTGTTCCGACATGCCCGCAAGTTCCGCCACGCGACGCAGCGTCATTTCTCCCCAGCGGCCGCGCACCGCAGGGCCGCCTTTGAGCGTATTCGTCAGCATCCCCGCTTCTTTCTGCAACTGCTGGTTTACGATTGCAAGGCTGCGAAGCTGTTCTTCCAGCGAGCCGTAGGCGTTCTGTCGCGCCTTTTCCATTTCCTGGATTTGGGCTTCGTAGCGCTTCAGAGTTTCGACCAGCGGATTCACCAGCCCCTGGATCGCCTGCTCGCGGGTCTCGAGTTCACCTTTCGCCTGCGTCTGGATGGTTTCAAAGGTGCTGCGCGCCAACTGGATGAACGCATGATTGTTGCTGTTGAGCGCTTGAGCGGAGAGCGCCTGAAAGGCATCCGTCAGCTTAACTCTCGCTTCTTCCAGCAGCCGCTTCTGGTCTTCCAGGTTGGATTGCGCTTCCTTCAGGCGGGTTTCCGCGGCCACCCGGAGATTGGCTTCGCTGCGGACCTCCACGTCGCTGGAAGCCAGCCTGGCCTCAAGGTCACCTACTCGAGAACGGAGCGCGTCCGCCGTGCTCTCGGCGACCTTTGTCTTTCCTTCGGCCTCGACCCGCACAGCGGACAGTACGGAGTTCTTTCGCTGGCAGGCCAGCAGCCAGCCGAACGCTCCCCCAATCACTATCCCGGCAATGAAAAGGATTAATGGATTCATAAGGCCTCCCCGCGTCCCTCAACAGTCGAACTGCAACACGAATTATAAATCTTCTTCGTGGGCAGGGCAGAGCGGAACAAATTCACAGTACCTGCACGCAAAACCGGGCGTCGGAGAAAAAATCATCCGGCGGATTTCCTCTGCCACTGCCAGAATTTTCTGCTGGACCGCATCCAGCTCCTTCTGGGTCCTCACGCTTGCCACCGGCTGGTTGTTGGTGAGGTTGTAGAAAACCAGCCCTTCGGGTTCAAGCCCCATCTGGTCGCGCGCGGCGAGGGCATAGACCGAAAGCTGGAGGCTTTTGTCCGCGTCTTTTTGGGAGCGCGGGCGTCCCGTCTTGTAATCGACTAACTGCACCAGGCGCGGGTAGTGCGGCCGGACGGGATTGATCTGGTCGATGCGGCCTTCCAGCACTACGTCTCCCATCGGGAGTTCGAAATGGACTTCCATTTGCATGCCATCGGAAATTGGCGTTTCGTTATGGCGTTCTGCAAATTCGCGAAGCTGGTCCAGCCCGGACTTGCGGTAGGTTTCTTCCTGGTACAAATCTTCGAAACCAGCGCTTTTCCACGAGCCAAGGTAAAACTGACTCAACTCATCGAAATTGACCTTGCCGTCCTGCCGAAACTTAAAATACTGGCGCACGGACTGGTGCATGATGTTGCCAAACGTAAGCGCGGCCTGAGGGCCCGTCGGAATGTGATAGAGATGGCTGAATTTAAATTTCAGCGGACATTCCAGATAGGTCTCGATCGTGGTCGCGCTCAATCGCAGCTTGCCGTCAGAGAAATTCTCTGGAAGGCCCTGGGCCCATTCTTTGATGGGTGGGTGGACCGTGTCCGGCGCTGGAGCGGGTTCCGCAAAGAGGGACGGCTGCGCTGGCCGGCTGTCCCGCGCAGCTTTCTTTGAAGGCCCCCTTTCGTCCCTCTCGGCCGAATCGGTCTTGCCGGTCCTCTCCTCAAACTCAATTTTCGCAATGTCCCGTGCGCGCACCGCCGGGTCGGACAGCAAGTTGTCAATGAAGATAGACGCCTTTTTCCCCTTCGCGCCCACGCTTGAAACGTAGAGTTGCTCGCGCGCGCGCGTCATCGCCACGTAAAACAGCCGGCGCTCCTCGGCCAGGTGAAGATTCATCGGCGGGACAGGCCCTTTGCGAAGCTCATCAGGGAATTCAATGATCGGCTTCTGCTCGCCATGAGGGAAACGCCGCGAGGACACACTTAGAATGAAGACGACGGGAAATTCGAGACCCTTCGACGCGTGGACGGTCATCATCTGCACCGCGTTCACCGGCGCGAGCTGTTCCGGCGCTTCTATTTTTCCGCCGGCTTCCATGAAATAACCGAAATACTCCATGAATTCAGGCAGCTTGCCCGTCTCGCTTTTTTCCTCCCATTGGGTCAGGAATTGTTTAAAAGCCTCGAGGCATGCAGCATCCCTGCTGCCGGGGACGAACTTGAGTTCAAGAAGTTCCGTCATCTCATCCAGAAGGCGCGTTACCGGAACGGCTTCAGCTTTTCTCCTGAGCTTGCCGAGGATCGATTTCAATTCCTGCCAGCCGGTGTTCTGCAAGTCCGCCTTAACCAGCGATTGTTCGCTCTGCCGGATGGCGTCGTAAACCGAGCAGTGGTTCCGCGCGGCCTGCTTGCGCAGGCCGAGCGAGAGTGAGTCAGGGAAGTTCCACCGGGGCGCAAGGAGCACCCGTGTCAGGCTGATGTTCTCATGCGGCGAATGCACCAGGCGCAGATAAGCCAGCAGGTCGCGCATGATGGTGGTGGAAAGCAGAGAGAGCCCGCGGACCACAAATGGAATTTGCCTTCGACGAAACTCGCGCACCAGCAGGTCTCGGTGGTTGTGCGCGCGATAGAGGATTGCGATGTCCGTCATGGCGCGCTTCCGGGCGAGGTCCTGCACCAGGCCTGCGATCCCGCCGGCCTCTACAGAATAGTCGGGAGAAGAGAGAAGAAAGACGTTAGCGCCTTCCGGGTTTTCAGTGACGAGCGGCGGTTTCTCGCCATCTCTCAGTTCATTGCATGCGATCACGGCTTCCGAGGCCCGCAGGATTCTCCGGGTGGAACGGTAATTGCGGTTAAGACAAATCTTCTCGGGGTTTGGAAACTCCCGCTTGAACATGTCGAACGTTCCGTGCGCTGCTCCACGGAAGCGGTAGATGGCCTGATCAGGATCGCCCACCGCGGTGATATTGAAGGGTGGCGCAACCAGGCGCTTCAGGAGTTGCACCTGTCCGTAGTTGCTGTCCTGGAATTCGTCCACCAGGACGTAGCGGAACTGCCTTCGGTATTCTTCCAGCGTCTTGGGCTCGCGGTCCCATAGCTGGACCACTTCGCTGATCAGCGTGCCAAGGCTCGAGCAACCCGCCGCTTCGATCAGCCGCCGGCTGGTTCGGAACACCCGCGCCAGTTCTTGCTGCTTTTGGATTTCTTCTTCCTGGAGCAGCCGGTCGGCCACGTCCAGCGAGGCCGCGCGCGCCTGGAATTCGCTCTCGCGTCTACGAACATATGCGTCAAACTCATCCGGCCCCACAAGCTCATCCTGGCACTGCGAAAAGAAGTTGTTCAGGTCGTGAAGAAAAGCGCCTGGCTCCGCAAGCTTCTGGTAATGCACCAGCCCAAGCTGCTCCATCCTCCGGCGCAGAAAGATCCAGACATCGATTTTGTCGAGAAGTTTCCGCTCAAAGTGGCGTTTGCCCAGGACCCCATAACAGAACGAGTGAAAAGTGGAAATGTGCGGGCTGGTGTCGAGACCGGGCAGATCATGGCCAACGCGGCTTTTCATTTCTCCGGCGGCCTTGTCGGTGAAGGTCAGCGCCAGGATGTTTTCCGGCTGAAGCCCGCTCACATTTTCAAGCAGGCAGGTGATGCGCTGCGTGATGACGCGCGTTTTGCCGCTTCCGGGACCGGCGATCACCAGCAGCGGGCCCTCGCCGTGCTCCACGGCCCTCCGTTGTTCGGGGTTCAGGTTGTGCATGAGCATCCGCGTGCCATTATTCCGCCGCCGCTTCTCCAAGGCAAGGATTGAACGCCGGGCCCGGGTGTGGATGGCGCGATCCGGAGCACATCAGGTTTAAGTCGCTATGTTACAATGAACAGCTTCGATATTCAGTAAAGGAGACAACTGAGTGGCTGAAATTGATCTTATTGTGGGCCGGGAGATTCTGGATTCCCGCGGGAACCCGACCGTCGAGGCGGAGGTTCGGCTTCGCGACGGCGCGGCCGCGCGGGCGTCAGTCCCTTCTGGCGCATCCACCGGAGAGCATGAAGCGGTTGAGCTGCGCGACGGCGACAAGCGCCGCTACCAGGGCAAAGGCGTGCTGCAAGCCGTCGAAAACATCAACACGGTGATCGCGCGCGAGCTGGGCGGCCATGAAGCCAGCCGGCAGTCCGAGATCGACGACCGGCTGATTGAGCTGGATGGCACGCCCAACAAGAGCAATCTGGGCGCAAACGCCATTCTGGCTGTTTCCATGGCTGCGTGCCGGGCCGCGGCGCGCTCTGCCGGGTTGCCGCTTTATCGCTATCTGGGCGGGATTGCCGCGCGCGTGCTACCGGTGCCCATGATGAACGTGCTGAACGGCGGCGTGCACGCCGACAATACGGTGGACTTCCAGGAATTCATGATCATGCCCGTTGGCGCGGAGACTTTTTCCAGCGCGCTTCGCATGGGTGTCGAGACTTTCCACACGCTCAAAAGGATTCTGAAGGAACACGGATATTCAACCTCAGTCGGCGACGAGGGCGGATTCGCTCCCAGCCTGAAGTCCAACGTCGAGGCCGTTGAGCTGATTCTCGAGGCGATTGAGGCCGCAGGTTTTTCGGCTGGGTCGGACATCGCTCTGGCGCTTGACCCGGCATCGAGCGAAATGTTCCAGGACGGCAAGTATGTGTTCTTCAAGTCGGACAAGTCGAAAAAGTCGGCCGACGAGATGGTAAAGCTCTACGCCGACTGGGTGCGGCAGTATCCCATCATCTCCATCGAAGACGGTCTTGCCCAGGACGACTGGGAAGGCTGGAAGAAGCTGACCAAGGAACTGGACGACAAGATCCAACTGGTCGGCGACGATCTTTTTGTGACCAGCACCGAACGCTTGAAGCAGGGGATCGACGAAGGAGTCGCCAATTCCATCCTCATCAAGCTCAACCAGATCGGCACCGTGACCGAAACCATGGCCGCCATCGATCTGGCCAGACGCAACGGATACACCTCTGTGGTTTCACATCGCTCTGGCGAAACCGAAGACGCCTTCATCGCCGACTTCGTGGTTGGCCTTCAGACCGGGCAAATCAAGACCGGCTCTGCCAGCCGCACTGACCGGATTGCCAAATACAACCAACTGCTGCGCATCGAAGAGGAACTCGGCGAATCCGCGGAATTCCTGGGTAAAGCCGCCGTAGCCTGCTCTGAGAGCAGGGACTAGGAACCAGGGATTAGGGGCTCGCGGACTCCGGTCTCAAGCCCCTGATCCCCAATCCCTGAATCCTAACCCCTAAAATATGAAAATTCCAAAACCCGTAGTACTCATCATCCTGGATGGCTGGGGATATCGTGCCGAGCGCGAGAACAACGCCATCGCGCTGGCCAATACGCCCAACTACACCGCGCTGCTGAAGGAATATCCCTCCACCCTGGTCTACACCTCTGGCGAACGCGTTGGCCTGCCGGACGGCCTGATGGGCAATTCTGAGGTGGGCCATTTGAACATCGGCGCCGGGCGCGTTGTCTACCAGGACATCACGCGCATCGACGCCGCAATCCGCACAGGCGAATTTTTCAAAAATCCCGCGCTGCTCAAGCTGATGGAAGCCGGGCGCAAGACGCGCCTGCACTTCATGGGCCTGCTCAGCGACGGCGGCGTGCATTCCCACCAGCGGCATCTTTACGCGCTGCTGGAGATGGCGCGCGAGAATGATGTGAACGATGTCGTCGTCCACGTTTTCCTCGATGGACGCGACACGGCACCCACAAACGGCGCCGGATATGTCGAGGCTCTTCAGCAGAAGATGCGCGAATTCAGCGTGGGCCGCATCGCCTCCGTATCCGGCCGTTACTATGCCATGGACCGTGACAACCGCTGGCAGCGCACGCAGCAGGCTTACGACGCCATCGTCAACGCCGAGGGCGTGAAGGCAGAAGACCCCGTCGCGGCCATCAAGAATTCTTACAACCAGGGCGTTACCGACGAGTTTGTGGTTCCCATCGTCATCACGGATTCCCAGGGCCATCCCACAGCCACCATCCGCAGCGACGACGCCGTGATGTTCTTCAATTTCCGCGCCGACCGAGCCCGCCAGATGACCCGCGCGCTCACGCAGCCCGACCTCGAGGGCTTCGAGCGCCGAGGCTATCCCGAGAAGCTGTACTTCCTCTCGATGACGCGCTATGACAAGACGTTCATCAATCCGTACGTCTTTTCGCCCCAATCGCTCAACCAGATTCTGGCTGCGGTGATGGCCGATGCGCAGTTGAAGAACCTGCGCGTGGCGGAGACGGAAAAATATGCGCACGTCACCTACTTCTTTAACGGCGGCGTGGAGAAGGCTTACCCGGGCGAGGACCGCATCCTGGTGCCGTCGCCCAAAGTGGCCACCTACGACCTGCAGCCCGAGATGAGCGCCCGCGGCGTGATGGAAACCGTGGTGAAGGCCGTCAACGAGGGCAGCCGCGACGTCCTCATCGTCAATTTCGCCAACGCTGACATGGTGGGGCACAGCGGCAAGCTCGAGGCCGCCGTCAAGGCAGTGGAAACTGTCGATGCCTGCCTGAGCGAAATTTACAAGGCCGTCCGCGCCAAGGGTGGAGCGATGGTGATCACAGCGGACCACGGCAATGCCGAATTGATGGTGGATCCCGCAACCGGCGGTCCGCACACGGCCCACACCACCAATCCTGTTCCGCTTATCCTGATTGCTGAACAGGTCCCGCCGAAACTGCGCGACGGCGGAGCGCTGGCCGACATCTCGCCCACGTTACTCGGCCTGCTGGGTATCCCTCTACCCGCTGAAATGACCGGCCACGACCTCCGCGATACCGAATTCAAGGAATCAGCGGCCGCAAAAACCGGACGATAAATTCGTTTTCTATTCTGTGTGAGCTGCCGTGGCGTAGCGGCGGCTTTACGCCGCCACGTAGAAAACAAGTGGACCCGCCTATCCGCCTTCCCTTCTGTAGATTGACGATAAATTAAGGCTGCTTGCCTAATATATAAGGCAAACAGCTTGGTTTTACGATAAATGCCTAGTATATTGTTCATATGTTGACTCTGAACACCTTGGGAGAGCATATCTCGGCAAGACGCAAGAAACTTGGCCTAAGCCAGACTGGACTGGCGAGAAGGGCCTCGGTCAGCAGAGCTACGCTCGACGCCTTGGAGAACGGTCGAAGTGGGGAACTAGGCTTTTCCAAAATTGCTAGACTTTTGTCGGCCCTCGGGCTCCGCCTGAACCTCGAAGAGGCAGCCTCGCAACGGCCCACTTTAGACGAACTCACGAAAGAACGAGAATCGGAATGATTAAGGTCTGGAGCGACGGCTCTGCAGCCGGTCTGCTTGACAGGCTTGGTGATCGTGGCAGTTCCTTTGCTTACTCGCCGGACACACCGGCTGGGCGAGCGGTGTCCGTCACCATGCCCGTCAGATTGCCTTCCTGGGATATTCCTTTCGGTCTGCCTCCCATTTTTGAGATGAATCTGCCTGAGGGTGTCTTACGCGAGCGGCTGCGCCTGGCCTTCGCGAAGGCGACGGGCACGTTCGACGATTTTGACCTGATCTCTATCGTTGGCCGTTCGCAGGTGGGCCGCATTCGGTATACGGGCGAGAAGGAGCATCTGCAAGAGGAAGTTCCGTTTCAGTCAGTGGATGAAATCCTGGCACGGCGGCGTGACGGGGATCTATTTCGCTACTTAATCGATAAGTTTGCCACATTTTCCGGCATTAGTGGCGTACAGCCCAAAATTCTTATACGCGATGAAGAAGCCTCCGCAACCCTGAGGCACACAAGGTCGCGGCTCTCCCAAAGCTATCTGGGTGCTACTCACATCGTGAAACTCTGGGACACAGTCGAATATCCGCAACTCGCCACGAATGAGCGGTTCTGCCTGGCGGTGGCGCAGAAGTGCGGACTTGAGGTTCCGCCTTACCGGCTGGCTGAGGATGGCGCGGCACTGGTGATCGACCGTTTTGACCTTCGGCCGGACGGTACGTATCGTGGTTTTGAAGATTTCTGTGTTTTGAATGCTCGAAGGACAGACGAGAAGTACCGTGGAAGCTACGAGAGGTCGATCATGAAGCGTTTCCAGCAGTTCGCGAATTCCACGCACGTCAACGAAGACATGGAAAGGCTGTTCACTCTGATTTCGGTCAATTGTGCCCTCCGCAACGGTGATGCGCACTTGAAGGATTTCGGAATCATTTATGACGAAGTTCTCGGTGAAGCGAGGCTGTCACCTGTCTATGATCTTGTAACCACCTCCGTCTACTTGCCCAAAGACAGCATGGCGCTAACGCTTAACGGTACAACCCGGTGGCCGAGCGCTAAGGAACTTCACAGGCTCGGCGAAACTCGGCTCGGAAGCTCACCGTCCCGAATCAAGCTGATCTTTGGCCAAATCGACGAGGCCATTTCTCAGACTGCGAACGAGGCACGCTCCTACATCGCCCAGAATCCCGAGTTTTCTAAAATAGGGGAACGTATGCTTCAGGAATGGGAGAAAGGCGCGTCGCTCTCCCTTCGACCGGCGTTGTGAAAGGTACGCGATTGGAGTAGCCGTTCTTCCTAGTGTTGCGTGCTGCAAATGCGTTGACTTAATCATGCCGCGAGCGGGCTGCCCGTGTAAGTCCATTGAAAAGGTCGGGCCTCCTTGTTGTAGGCATGGATAAAGCTCATTAGCCGCTCGACCAGTTCCTGGCGTGACGTGAAGATGCCGCGCCGGACCACCTTGCGCGTCAGGATGTCGAAGCAGATCTCGATTTGGTTCAGCCAACTGGCGTGCGTCGGAGTGAAAGTGAGATGAAGGCGATTCTGCTTGGCGACCCAGGCCAGGGTTTTCTTGCTCCGATGCGAGGAGCCGTTGTCCGCGACGATGTAAAGCTCCTGAGTCGGATAGGCGTTCAGAAGTCGCCGAAGAAAACGGATGAACGTCACGCTGTTGTTGCGCCGGATGGATTCAGCGCGAACTTGGCCGCTATGAACTTCCAACGAGGCCAGCAGCGAAGCCGTGCCGTGGCGCTTGTATTCGTGACTGAGCCTTTCGATGCGATGCGGTTTCAGGGGCAAACGCGGCTGAGTTCGATCCAGGGCCTGGATGGACGTCTTCTCATCCACCGAGAGCACGACCGCATTTTCGGGCGGCTGCATGTACAAGCCGACCACCGCCAGCATCTTGGGCACAAACTCCGGGTCGGGAGAGTCCTTCCAGTATCGGAAGCGATGGGGCTGGAGGGATTCCGACGACAAGACCGACCGGACCACGGCCACCCCCACGCCCAGATGCCGGGCGAGGGTGCGAACGCTCCAGTGAGTCCCCACGGACTCGGGAGGCGTCGTGCAAGCGGTGGCGGCAATCCGATGGCGAAGGGCGGCGTCGTATTTTCGTTTGCGCCCTCGGCCCGGCTCGTCCACCAGTCCCGGCAGGCGATCCAGGGCAAAGCGTCGCCGCCACTTGATGACCACGGGTTTGGAGACGCCCAGCGCCTCCTGGATTTGATCGTTCCGCTGGCCTTCAGCGGCCAGCAACACAATACGGGATCGCAGCACATCCCGCTGGGCGGCGGAAGCAGAACGGACCATGCTCTCTAAGGTCATTCGCTCTTCGGAACTTAGCACAATCGTGGGCGCTCGACGCGACATCATCGAGCACTTTAAGTCAAGAAATGATATAAGTCAATCTATTTATATCACGCAACACTAACAGCGTCTTATCGCCTTCCGTACCGAGGAACGCCCTTGTTCTTCCCTGCGCGTCCTTGAGGACAATTCTCCCAGTCTTTATCTCACCCTGTCGTGGGGTAAACTGGCAAACAGTCAAGACACCGAAGCAAGCGGCGACAATAATGCTGACGTTTACAAGTCTAAGCAGCCGATTTTGCCTCTCGAGCTTTTCGATCCTCTCGACAATCCTATCAAAGTCTGGGCGCTCGATATCCATTGGTCGCTCCTCGTTTAGGGTTCAACTACTCCCTACTTTGCCCCTGGCCATGTCCAAGGCTTCTACATTAATATCTGCGCCGTAATTTGGGCGTCCCTTCCTCGCGTGGCCTAGCTGCACATCTTACGCAATGCCGTACCCCAAATGCTGAATCAACCGGTGGCTCTATAACCTGCTCCCTCCGCGCTTCCAAGTGCTTGATTGGTGGTTCTAGACCTGCTACCTCGGAATCATACCCCACAGGCCGAAAGCCAGGAGTATCGCACCAAAGAAGAAGGCTATCAGCTCGGATATGAGCAGTCCCCAGGTCCACCTTCCGAGGCAACTCGCTCGATTCTTGAACTCTTGGTGCTCCGAATTAAACTTCTCTGCCTCTTTCAGCTCCTCGTTAATCGTGGATTCAGCTCGCTTCTCCCGAGACCGCGCCGCTTTCGCCGTGTAGCGGAAGTCAAGGAGTCTTGTCCAGTCCGCGAGAAGGGCAAAACCAATCGCCAAAACCAGGAACACCATTGAAATGACAACGGTGGTTCTGACCGCAAAAACGTAGCCCTTGGGACAGCTCGCGGGCAGGGTGCCAGCAGTCAGAAGCTTCAGGCCAAACCCGAGGGCCGCAGTGGAAAGCACCAGGACTAGGTTCACCACATGCCCAAGCTGGACACGCCGCACCTCCTGCCAACGCACGAAGGCGTCATGGGCCTCCTTTCGTTCTCTTCTTTCTCTCAGGAGATTTTTTGATTCATCCATTTCCGTGGCTCCGGAAATTCGCGAAGGGCTCTCAAACTGGGCTGCCCCATTCTACGCGGAAACAGCGCGTGCCGTTAAGACAGCATTATGAAAATCGCGTGCGTTTCCACAGCAGCAGGGCACCGGCGACCAACAGGCCGAGGGTAGCGGCCAGCAGGATTATGATCCATACAGGATTGAGTTCGATGGGCGGGCGGGTGGTTCCGTGGGCGAGCCAGATAAAGATGCCGACGGCTGCGGCGACGATGGCGACATCCCACCACCGCCAGCCGTGCGCGCGGTCAGCCATCACATCCTCTCCCGCCTGGGCGCGAAAAACCTCATTGTGATTGAGCCCGTAGCGGTCGCACTCGCGTTCAATGGCCTCGCTCCATGAGGCGTGTTCCGTAGCAGGAGCTTCGGCCTGGCTGATGGCAAGCGCGCCCAGGATCATCACCACGGAGCCAGCCACCACCATCACCTGCGCTGCCGAGCCGCGGCCGGCGAGTTCGCCAAAAACCAGAGCGCCCCAGGCAAGCCCCCAAAGCTGGTTGGTGTTGGAGAGCGGAATGCCGCGCCCGATGCCGATATACTTTGCGGCGTACTGCTGGAACAGGTCGCCCAGCACCCAGCAGAAGCCGCCCAGGAAAAGCCAGAACAGCGCCGGGCGCGCCGCAGCGAGCTCCGCCAGCACGGGATGCAGGCCGCCACGAAACACCAGCGCCAGCGCCCCCACAGTCCCAAGCTCGCCCACCGTGAAGACCGTGACAAACGAAAGGGGATTCATGCCGCTCAGGTATGCCTTGCGGTAGGGAATGTACATGGTGCCCCACAGCAGGCCGGCGCCAAGCGCCGCCAGGATTCCCGTCGTGGAGTGAGCCGCCGTCGTGATCGGAGCGCTGGCCGAGGCATAAGCCAGCAGCACTGCTCCGCCTGCAATTCCGATCGCGCCGCCGAGGACCTGTCCCTGCGCTTTCTTGCCTGCTCCGCGCAACTCCCGAAAAAAGAACCAGCCCCAGAACAGGCCCACCAGGCAGTTGGTGTTCCAGAGCGGGAAGGCGATGGAAAGCCCCACGTCGCGGATGGCGAACACAGTTAGGGTGTTGGCCACGGCCCACATCGCTCCGGCCAGAATGGCCCACACTATCAGATGCGCTTTATCGCGCAGGTCGGCGAAGATGTAATCCGTCCCTTTCATGATGGTGGGGACGGTCCAGCGGGCCACGAAGACCCCGGCAACCATGCCTAGGGAAATGATGAAGGGCGAGATGCCAAGCGCCACCAGCTTGGTGGGCGCTTCAGCGGCGCCGAGCCAGGCGCCCGCAGCAAGACCGCACAGCACGCCCAGCGTGTGCAGCGAGCGAGAAACTTTTGAAGAATGGAGTTCCCTCGCCAGTAGGTTTGCTCCTCAACGAACGTAGACCAGCAGCAGGATTCCCGCGGCGAGCACGGCGATGGGGACCCAGAACTGGCTGTCGGTAAGAATAGCTTTCGCCATCGATTGCTTCACGCTACACCTCTATACTGTGGTCGTAATGAAAGTCCTGCCGCGTGGCGGAGGAGATTTTACCACTGGATCTGGGAAGGAAAATACTTCGAAATCAAATCTTCGTAGTAGGGACGAAGTTTTGTCACGTCCGGGCGTGTCTCGGCCTTCGAGTACAGATCGTATGGATTGAACTCTCGCACCCAGTGGAACATTGCCCGGTCATGCTCGTTCATCAGGTAATCGTACGCGCCTTCGCGGTGCGCCGGATAGAACGAGTGGTAGCGGACCATGTAGAGCGCCTCTTCGGGCAGATAGTCCTTGGCCACATGATACAGATACTCATCGTGTCCCCAGGACATGTCCACGTGGTCGAGCCCGCCGTTCTCCTGATAGACACCGAGGCGCGTCTGGTATTCCGGCACCTTCGAATCGGCATTCAAGGAGAAAAAGTCGTGAAAAACAATCTTGTCGGACCAGGCGCAGCCCACCGGAAAAGTGTCGCCCACCACGGCCCATTGCGGCTCGCCCCAGAGACAGAGGACTTTGCCCAGGTCGTGAATCAGGCCAGTCAGGATGAACCAGTCAGGGCGGCGGTCGCGACGGGCCGCTTCCGAGGTCTGCAGCAGATGCTCGATCTGGGAAAGCTCGGTATCCGGATCGCTTTCATCCACCAGCGTATTCAGATATTCCATGGCTTCCCAGATACCCATTGTCGCCCGTTTTTTGGCCAGGAATTCCTGCTTCTTCCCGAGCACGAAATCCCGCGTCTGGTGCATATGGTTCTGCCGGTAGAACTCGCGTACCCGCGGCGGCGTGGTATCGGTATAATTCCGGAATTCTTCCTGCTGTTTCTCCGTCTGCACCGGCGGGGGGGCCGGAACGCCCTCGGGATAACGCGTTTTGACAAAGTCGTCCCATTCTTCCAGGTCGTTCAACGGACCCTGTTGAATTCGCAGATCAGCTTTTTGCGCCATGGCGGCACCACCTTTCCCCTTTGACATCATGTTTAACACACGGACCACGGCGAGTCAACGAGCGGCGCGCTCCGAGGCAAAAACAGCCTTTGCGGACTCTGCCCTGCTCTTCGGGACGGCAAAACCAGAGCACAGCGAGAAAATCAGCGTCCGGGGAATAATTTCGCCCTGGCCCGGTATTACCCAGATATGGGAGCAGGAAACAATCCGGGTGGCAAGCCATCTGTGGACGAGGGCTTGGGGCGGCTTGAAATGCGGGCGAAACATTCTCTGGCCGTCCGCTGGTTCCATTGGGTCAATTTTCCCCTGCTGGCCGTGATGATCTGGAGCGGTCTGTGGATCTACTGGGCCAATGACGTTTATCGTGTCGGCCTCGGTTCCTTCACGCTCTTCAAATTTTTTCCTGAGGGCTTTTACAGCACGTTCGGCGTCAGTTACCACCTGGCCAAGGGAATGGCCTGGCACTTCTTCTTCATGTGGTTCTTCGTTCTCAATGGGGTGTTGTACGTCGGTTATACGGTGTTTTCGGGGGAATGGCGCCAGCTCGTTCCGAACAGGCGCTCGTTCCGTGAAGCCATACTTGTCGCCCTCCACGACCTGCATCTCTGGAAGGGGCATCTGCCCGCGCGCAAATTTAATGGGGCGCAGCAGATTGCATACACCGGCGTCGTCCTGATGGGTGTCGGCTCGGTCGTTACGGGGTTGGCGATTTACAAACCTGAGCAACTCGGCTGGCTGACGGCTTTACTGGGAGGTTACTCCGCCGCGCGCTTTGAACATTTTCTGCTGGCTTGCGGCTACGTGCTCTTCTTTGTGGTCCACATCGCCCAGGTGGTTCGGGCGGGCTGGAATAATTTCCGCGCGATGGTCAGCGGCTACGAACTGGTTTCCTCAAAGGAAGCGAACTATGAATAGCGGGAAGGACGAGCCCGAAGAGTTGGTGACGGAGCCTATTCTGAACGCCGCCGGCAACGTGGCCGCGGAGGAACCTGAAGCGGGCAAGGCGGAAGAGACTCCAACGACTTCTGCGCCGGGAGCGCTGACTGCGCCCGACTCCTCTGAAATTGAAGACTGGAACCGCCAGGTACGCCGGCGCATGCGGCAGCGATCCCGCCGCAGCTTTCTTCTGTGGGGGGCCGGCCTGGCCGCCGGAATCGGAGCGTTCGGCTGGCTGACGACCCGCCCTGAAACAGGCGATGTTCCCTGGCCATTTCGTAAAACCCTGGAGTTGAATGAACGGCTGGCCCGCGGATTTTTCAGCGAGCACCGGCTTTCGCGGACGTTCAACGCGAGCCAGGTGAGCTCGGATCGGGTGAACGGCGACGTTGGTCTCGATGAAGACGTTGATGTTGCGGCCTGGAAACTTCGCGTCGAGGGGCTCGCATTCGGCAACGGCCCGCTGATGCTCGGCCTCGACGCCATTCGGAAGCTTCCGAGAGTAGACATGACGACGGAATTGAAGTGCATCGAGGGCTGGAGCGTGATCGTGCAATGGGCCGGCGCTCGCTTTACCGATTTCATGAAGGCCTTCCCGCCGCGGACGCGAACCGGCGGCGCGTTCAGCCTCGGTCGTGTGGAGGACCTGTCGGGCTACGTCAGCATGGCAACTCCGGACGGCGGCTACTACGTGGGGCTGGATATGGAAAGCATGCTGCACCCTCAGACCCTGCTCTGCTACGAGCAGAACGGAGCGCCGCTTACCCAGGAGCACGGCGCGCCGCTGCGGCTGGTGGTTCCGGTGAAGTATGGCGTGAAGAACATCAAGCGCATTGGATTGATTCGGTATTCGAGCGATCGGCCCGCGGATTACTGGGCCGAGCGTGGATATGACTGGTATGTGGGACTCTAGGTTCTGAACTTCAAGAAATCGAAAAGGAGAAGCAAGTATGATCAAGCGAATCACGATTCTGGCCATGGCCCTTTGTATGAGCATGGTCGTCGCCAACAGGGTGACCGGGGTGGCACTGGCACAGCCTCAGGACGACAAAATGCAGTCCGGCGACAAAATGAGCGATCAAAAGATGGCGAGCCACGACAAGATGGATAAGAAGGAGAAGAAGCACAAGAAAGACAAGATGGCCAAAGACAAAATGAAGCACGACAAGATGCAGAACCAGGATAAGATGGACCAACCGAAGGAGTAAAAGGGAGACTCCAGGCCCGGAAAGGTGGGGCCCGACGCCCCACCATTTCCATCAGAGCTGCAGCGGCGGTGAGTCGAATTGTTCTTTCAGTCAACAGCCGGTTTAGGCGATTTTGAAGCCGCCGCCATGCCACACCTCACGGCCCTGTACAGGACCGCGAAGTTCCTGGCTCATAACCCGGCGGAGGCGGAGGACCTTGTGCAGGACGTCTACCTGGAAGCGCTGAAGTCCTTTCACCGTTTTGAACCCGGCACCAACTGCAAGGCATGGCTTTTTAGTATCCTCTTCCATCGTCTCCACCATCTTCGCAGGCGGTCCTTGAAGTCTTCGCTTGAAGAAACGTTCACAGACCAGGACAGCATGGCGGCCGAGACTCCCGTACCGCAGGAAATCAGGGACGAAGAGATCCTCGCCGCTCTCGATAACGTTCCACCAGCTTTTCGAGAGGTTGTTGTCATGGCAGACGTGGAAGAATTTTCATACAAGGAGATTGCAGAAACTTTGAAGCTCCCGCTGGGGACAGTGATGTCAAGATTGAGCCGGGGAAGAAAACTGCTCCGTGAAGAGTTGGCCGGGGTGGCGAAATCTTATGGCATCGGAAACAGCGCGAATGACGCCGACGAGGGGAAGCCCGCATGAACGTGCTGAATTTCGATTCGAGACAGTGTGAGCGTACCTGCCGGCAGTTGGATGCCTACCTCAGCAACGAATTGTTGGTGGAAACAACGGACGAAATGCTGCGGCACCTCGAGAACTGCGTAACCTGCTCTAGCGAACTGAAGTCACGCCTGCGGGTCCGGGAAGCATTGCAGCGGGCCGCCGGGCGGCTGTCAGCGCCGGAGCAACTCGGCGTGGCCATTCATCAGCGCCTGAAAAAAGCCCAATCACGGCCCTTTTGGACGGCCCGCGCACCCACATGGGCGCTGGCGCTGGCAGGTGCTGCGATGATCGTGATTGCGGGTGTTGCGGGCCAGCAGTGGTTGAGGCTGGAACACGCCAGGCAAATGGTGGCCAGCGTCCTGCAGCTTGGCGTTTCAGACCATCTTCATTGCGCCATTCGCGGCCACAATTATCCGGATGTCGCCAATCCGCCCGAAGTGCTCCGCGAAAAGCTTGGGCCGCAATACGCCGAATTGCTTCCGGTTGTGGAAAAGAAGCTTCCAGGCTTTCAGGTGCTCGAGGCCCACATCTGTGGCGTTCCAGGCAGCCCGCGCAAGTATGTGCACTTCATCGCTCGAGGCCAGGGTACGATGCTCTCGGTGATCCTTACCAGGAGGGATGGCGAAAACCTGCCTACGGGGCGATTTGTGACTGCGAAGTCGCTCGGCAACGTCCATTTTTACGAGAAGCAACTCGAAGGAATGAGTGTCGCCGGCTTCCAGGTGGGCGGGTATTTCGGTTTTGTGGTTTCAAACCTCGGCCAGCACGAAATGGGCGAGCTTGCCGAGGGGCTCGAGCCTGCCTTGCAAACCGCCCTAAATGGCGGGGAGTCCCGGGCCGCTGTGAGTGGTCCCATCACTCCGCTCTTGCAGGGGTGAATACGTTATTGCCCGAGTGCTGCCGTTTTTGATCCGTGGTGGCGAAAAGACAGCCCCACCGCTTGCGCCATCGGCCGCCTACAAGAGTCTGTGTGAGAACTCGAAGTGCCAACGAGGAATCAACAACTTGCGGGCCAAGGCGTCCTTGTAACTTATTGATTTCTAGTAGCCCACTTATGTTGCCACACAGACTCTACAAGTCCCTCAGCCGGAACCGGCGCAGGGCCAGGCCGAGCGCCACCAGCAGATAGACGATGGCATAGGCAACCATTATTCTGCTCGGGACCGAAAAGCTGCCGAACGGGGACATGTTCAGAACACTCGCTAAGGGCGACTGCATCTCGAAAGCCGCACGTCGCCACAATGCTTCACTCGGCATCAGGATACTCGCAACAATACCTACATTGACGGCGCCCTGACTGTGGGTAACGGCGCCAATCTGTTCGATCCAACCTCCAAGGAAGGCAACCCCGTGCATGCCCAAAACAACGACGCCGCTGGCGAGGGTGGATAACCCTGTGCCACAAAGAAGAGTAATGTTGAGCAACAGGATGCTTTCCAGCCACACCAGCCCGAGACCGCGCCAGAGATGCTCAACGGTCGCGCCGCCGATCGCATATCCCAGCAAAGCAACTCCTCCCAATAGGAACAGGATATAGACGGTCAGCATGCCAACGAACCCGGCCCACTTACCCAGGAGAATCTGGCGACGCGTTATGGGCTTGGTGGCAATGGCGTGAATAGTGCCGGAAGCGATTTCGCCCGAAAGTGTGTCGGCGGCGATAAGGATCGTCATCAAAACCGTCAGCAAGTCCGCCGTGTAGAGTCCCATCATGAGCGACGTATTGAGAATCTGGCGGCGGATGGCTTCATTATTCAGGTGGATACCCTTCGCCTGAAAATGCATGCCCGTCGCGAACAGCGCAAGAAAACCCGCTCCTGCAACGAAGGCCATCCAGAGCACTTTCTTACGAGCAGCTTCCCGAAACGTTACGGCGGCCATCACCCGCGTTCCCATCACAGCCCTCCGTCTGTGCCTACAATTCGAAGAAAGAGATCTTCGAGCGAAAGGCGTTGCGGCGTGATTTCATAAATGTCCACGTTTTTGCTCACCAGGAAACGCACGATGCCAGGCAGAGTGTCCATTGATGGTATATAAAAGTTCGCTTCGTCTCCGGCGGTTTTCAGGGATGAAACGCGCTGTGCGAGTTCGGCCAGAGTATCAGGGCCGAGGTTCCTGGCCCGAATTGACACCGTGATTTCACCTTCGATAAGCGCGCCGAGGCGCCTCGTCTCGACGACCTCGCCATTCTTGATAAAGCCGACGCGGTCGCAAGTGGCTTCAACCTCACCCAGGAGATGTGAATTCAGGAAAACCGTGGCTCCCCGATGGCGCTGGGCCTTGATGATGTCACGCACCAGTTTTCGGCCTGCGGGATCGAGTCCTGAGGTCGGCTCGTCAAGAAAGATCAGTTCCGGTTCGTTGAGCAGGGCCTGCGCCAGGCCCAGGCGCTGCATCATGCCCTTCGAGAAATCGCGCACTCGCTTTTCGCGATGCGGGCAAAGACCGACTTCATTCAGCAGTGTGGGGATGCGCTCCCCAAGCTTTGCTTTTGACATCCCGTAGAGATGTCCGTGTACTTTAAGAAGCTCCTCGGCCGTCAGCCATTCGTAAAAGCGGAAGTGTTCCGGCAAAAAACCGACCATGCGCCGAACAGAAACGTCGCCGGCCGGCAAACCCAGAACGAGTGCTTCGCCGCGAGAGGGCGCGATCAGCCCGAGCATCATTTTGATCGAAGTACTCTTGCCTGCTCCGTTGGGGCCAAGGAAACCGAAAACTTCGCCGCGCGACACTTCAAGCGTAAGGCCGCGCACCGCGACCTTGGAACCGAAGGTCTTGCCCAGCATCCGGGTTTCAATGGCGAGGCTGGGTGATGACGGGCCTATCGCATTCACAGGGGAACCATTCGCTGCCTGGCGCACACAATGATGCGCGCTGCTCGTCCCACAGGAAAGGGGGACACCAGGATTTTAGCTCAAAGCCCTTGCAAGGGCTTTGGCCCGTTCAGGCCCGCCGGACCCGTGAATGGAATAGATGATTCCATTCTTTACCCAGATCAGAGTGTATTCGGGCCGCTGCTCTCGAAACCCCTTGCCCATAATCAGGTTTCCCGTCACGCCGTCCACCAGCTCTTCAGAATAAGAGCTTGCGCGTCTCGGTATCGGCACGACAAGCGTCGATTTCCAGTCCACTTTCGAGGAGAAGGCCTGGGCTTCTTCGGGACTCATGCCTCCCGCCTGGAGAGCGATCTGGAAAAGTTGACCGATATTCAGTTCGGGCGGAACGCTGACAACGGGACTTGGGACCTCCGCAAACATGATGCAGCCGGAGGTGTCAGTAGGCTTGCGCTGATCGTCCGCACCGGGCTTCGATGCGTTGCGCTTCTCAGAGCAGTTCCCGTAGCGGAGAAAAACGGATTTGGGAATGTGCACGGCAATCATCTGCCCGTTGATGCTCTCCGGAACCTGCAAGTCCGCCTTGCCAATGCTGTCGACGATTGCCTGGAGGCGGCTCTGGTCCAGCTTCATAACGTAAGACTGCTCGCCAACCACTCCGATTTTCGGAGCCTCCTGCATATCGGCGAAAGTGCGCACCGGGAAGCCCGCCATTTGGGTTGCCTGCGAAACATCGCCAACGAACTGCGGCTTGCCCGCGGAGAGTGTCACTGTCACTTCGTCGGAGATAACCTTCCGGACGAGCTCCTGAGTGTCACTGTTCTTGTCGAATTTAAGATCGAGGGGAACGACGGTCACTTTCTCGACGCGCAGCATCGCCAGGATGTGCTGGGTCCAGCTTCGCGCCGGGGCAAACATCAGGAGCACGACGATAAGCGCCGTCGAGGCCAGGGCGCTCCAGGCGGGAAGGGGATGTACGGAGAAGAATCCCCTCAGAAAACCGGGCCGGGCTGGCGCCTTGCCATCGGAGGCGAGCCGTGCCTGGAACCTCTCAAACGCCTCCGCCGGTTCCGTCAGTTTTCCGGGCGCCAGTGACGCCAGGATGTTTCCTGTTTCCGCGGTCTCGCGCGACATGCGTTCCAGTCGGGCGCGGCAGTCCGCGCACTCGGCGAGGTGCCGGTTTGCACCTTCGCGCTCCAGGTCCTGCGCCTCCTGGTCAATCAGGGCTCGGAGAACCTGGTCAGTAAGGCATTTCATAACTCCTCCTTATTTCCCATATAGAGTTTCATATAGGATTTGCGAAAGGCCGCTTCCGCCCGAATCAGCCGGGTGCCAACTGACCCTGCCTTCACGTTCAATGTCTCGGCCAATTCCTGGTACGAGAACCCGCTCGCCCGCAGGACCAAAAGCTCCGCGTGGAGAGGCCGAAGAAATGCCAGGGCCTTGCGCACTTGCGTGCGCCTCTCGGCTTCAAGAACAGCATCCAACGGGTCCAGCCCAGTGCCTGCAACCAGCGACGTTCCTATCTCCTGCTCGAATCGCGCTCGCCTCGATTCGGCGCGCAAGCTGTCGATTGCAAGGCGGCTGGCGGTGCGGTAAACCCACCCGCTCGGGTTAAAATTGTTGCCGCCGCAGGGCTGCCGGTAGAGCCTCCAAAAGGCTTCGTCCGTAAGTTCTTCGGCCCGCGAATAGTCGCCAACGATGCGAAAGACCACACCCGACAGCCGGACATAATTTTCCAGGAAGAAGCGCTGAAATGCCTCTTCGGTCCAGCATGAACTCGCTCGATCCAGCCGATTTCGATCGCTCAACCCGGCCTCGCTGAAGCCCGCCGACACTGAAATATCCACCCAAAGCCTCCCGAGTCTATACTACTGAAACGCTTGCGGGCGCCGAAATGTGACAGTTGGCAGTGTCAATTCGAGTGAGGACGGCGGATTCGCGCTGGTAGACCAGCAGGCATGCCTGGCCTGCTTTTTGCCGTCTGAGTGACTGGATATGCCGCCCTGGTGGACAGTATTCTCTGGTTTCGGTCTGGATGGCGACGTGAGGTTCCGGCCCGACCACGCCTTTACAACCTATGTGGTGATCTTCAGGGCGTAGGCAATGTCGCCGGGTTTTTCGCCGGGCATTTCGACGACAAGCGCATCGGCGTCCTGCCGCCATTTGAGATCGGCATCACTCCCCAGCAAACTGACATTTGAAATTCTGCCGGGAGCGTTCCTTGAATTTTTCCCGAGCGATTTGATCCTTGCCTCACCCTCCGGCCAGGCCATGAGGATGGCGTAGATGGCGTCGCCCTTCGTGGTGAAGCGAATGTCCTGCGGCGTGAATTTCAATGTCCTCAGGTTCTTTTCACCAAAAGACCCGCTGGCCAGCGTGGTGGGCCCTTCGCCATAGATTTTCCAGGGCCGTGTGGCGTAAATGGCTTCTCCGTTCGTGTCCATCCAGTGGCCGATGCCGCGGAAGACTGCTTCGGCCTCGGGCGGGAGTGTTCCGTCCGGCCTGGGTCCCACGTTGAGCAGCAAGTTTCCGTTCTTGCTGACGATGTCGACAAATTCAAGTACCAGTTCTTCAGGCGACTTGAAGGTGTCGCCCTCGATGTAACCCCAGGATTCCCAGCTCACCGAAGTATCCGTCTGCCAGGGTAGTTCGCGAATGCCGCCCGCCAGCCCGCGCTCGATGTCCAGCACGGCGGCGTGTTCCGGATAGGCCTCGCCCTTGTAGGTCATCACCACTCCCTGTCCGCGCTCCGCAGCCACGTTGTAGTAGTAGGCGGCAAACTGCTTGCGATAGGGTTCAAGTCCCGGAGCGATGTTTGCCCAGTCGAAATAGACCAGGTCAGGCTGATAAAGGTCCACAATCTCCACGCAGCGCGCGAACCAGTCCTGCATAAACTCTGTTGACGGCTGCTGCACCAGCTGGCCGGGATGATTATCAATCAGCGGCGCCGGTGCATGGATGGGCCCATAGAGGCCGGCGAACAGTGGATTGTCCGTATCATATCCCTGCTCGAAAGTGTAATAAGAGAAGTGGAATCCCCGGTGTGAAGAGATGCCGAGTTTCAAGCCCTGGTTTCGGACTTCTTGCGCCCATCCAGCGATGGTGTCGCGGCGCGGACCCATCTTTGCGGCGCACCATTCCGTCAGGTGCGAATCGTACATGGGGAAACCGTCGTGATGCTCGCCTACCGGAACAATATATTTCGCGCCGGCCTTCTTATAAAGATCCACAAGCCCGTCGGGCTTCCAGTTCTCTCCGCGGAACATGGGAATGAAATCCTTATAGCCGAACATGGACTGCGGTCCCCAGTGCTGCCGGTGCCATTCGAAAACGGGGCTCTCTTTGCGATACATCAGCCGCGGGTACCATTCGTTTTCGTGCGCGGGAACCGAATAAACGCCCCAGTGCATGAATACTCCGAGCTTGGCGTCCCGAAACCAATCAGGCACGTTATATTGCGAGAGGGAATCCCAAGTGGGCGAGAAACGCCCGGGAAAGGGCGCGGTGATGGCCTTTGCTATTCGAGAGGCGGAGCCCAGCGCCGACAATCCGGCGCCGCCGGCAATCGCTGTCCTCAGAAAATTTCTGCGTGAGCAAGTTCGTGTCATGAAATTCCCTCTCCGTGGGTGAGATTGCGCCCCCTAAAATATCTCAGCTCTTTAACGCGCGCAAACTATTTCCAATCGGAGAGATTGAGCATGTACCACGGTGAGAATATGAAGTTGAATCTCCGGAACGCGGTATGTTATTACTAGCCCTCCAGCGAGCGGCGGCACCGTTCATGGTAATCAACACGAATGCAGGAATCCGATCCGCATCATCACCGCACGATGCGGTTGCACGGGAGGATTTATGAAAATGAGAATCACTGGGTGCAAATTGCTGGTTTTCGCAGCACTGATCGCCATGATCGCCTGCCAGGCCCCTGCCCCGCAGAAACAAGCGGCACCGGCCAACAATTCCCTGCAAGCCCTGCAAGCGCATTTTTACGACTCCGGCTTCACCTTGGCCGACGACAATTACAATGCCTGCTTTCGCGCCAGCAATGGCAAGGTGTACTACGTGCTCTGCTCCGGATCTGTGGACACGGGCGCGCAGATGTACGCGCTCGATCCGGCCACTGGAAAAATCGAACATGTCGCGGACCTGACTGAGGCCGCTGGTGAAAAAGGTCTGCACGCCGTTCCGCAGGGAAAAGGGCACAGCATTTTCGTGGAACACAACGGCAAGCTCTATTTCGCCACGCACATCGGATACTACAATCCTGCCACCGCCTCCGGCCAGGAGCTGGCGGGCACGCCGCCGCGGGGATATAAGCCCTACCCCGGAGGCCACTTCCTTTCGTATGACCTGGCCACAGGCCAATTTGAGAGTCTCGCAAAAGCCCCACGGGGCGAGGGCATTATATCCTTCATGATGGACCCTGCGCGCGGGCAACTCTACGGCATTACCTGGCCGTCGGGATTGTTCCTCCGGTACGATATCGCGACACATCAGCTTAAGAATTTCGGCCCTTACACCCTGGGAGGCGAGAAAGGAATTCCGGGAAAGACTTTCCGCGTAATCTGCCGCTCCCTGGCGCTCGATCCCGATGATGGCTCGGTCTACTTCACCACCGCCGACGGAGACATTTTGCATTACGACTACAACTCGGATTCGCTCAAGAAGATGACGGAGTGCGACCTTCGGAAGGACATCTTCGGACAAATCGACCCAAGCAAGCCGGGCACCATGGGTTATAACTGGCGGCAGATCTTGTGGTATCCGCCCCAACACGTTTTCTACGGCATGCACGGCCGCTCCGGTTTCCTGTTCAAGTTCGACCCACGGGCGCCTACGGTCGAGGTGGTGACCCGGCTGGTTTCCGATATCACTTTTAAGAGCGGCATGTTCGATCGCTTTGCGTACGGCTACCTGGGATTTGCTCTTGGCCCCGACGGACATACAATCTATTACCTGACAGGCGCTCCCCTCACTTCCACGGGCGGCGCTCGCGCCACAAGCAGTAGCGCGGACAAAACCGCTGCCGTAAACGAGGATGAGGACATCCACTTTGTGACCTATGATATTGCGTCCGGGAAGCGCGTGGACCACGGCGTTCTGCAACTGGAAGATGGCTTGCGGCCCTTCTTCGCCGAGGCAATAGCCATTGGAAGCAAGAACATCTATACGGTTGCCAAGACCAGGAACAAAGAGGGACACCTTCGAGTGGACCTCCTGGGTTTCCCGAACCCCGTCCAATAGCACCGCGTGACTGGCCTGATAAGAGCTTCAGCGAGCTGCTGCCCACACTCACCAGCAGGGAGTAAAGTCAGCTCCACGACGCAGGCGCTCCGGATGCTGTAATAGGGTTTCGCGGCAGTCCTAGGCGGCCGAGCGCTGCAATAACCTTGCTGTTCACGAAAAGCATGTGTTGCCGGTCATGAGGATTGAGTTCGAGGCTGGCGTCCCTTACCGCAGATTCTCTGATGACGCCCCGGGCCGCCAGAAGCGACTTCTCCGCGTGGTGGAGCAGCTCAAGATTTTGAAGGCTGAAGACAATCTGTGGCAGTACATCCCGGAAGGCCTCAAAGGCTCTATCTTTCTGGCCTTGTTTCACGAGGCGGAACGCGACCGCAAGAATGTCCGCCGCGCCCAGGCTGGGCATCACTCCGCAGATCCCCGCCGGAATCAGCTCGAGCATGTACATTCCGCCCCAGCCTTCCAGGACTCCAACCTCGCCGGAAGTTTCCTGAACGATGGCCTCTATCTTTGCGGCCATCATCGGTTCCTCGAGCTTGATGTAACAGAAGTGCGGATGCGTCCGGTGCAGGCGCCTGATGAAATCCAGGCTGACCGTCGGCCCACCAGGATTGAAGTCCTGAATCAGCAACGGAACGTCAATCGCGCTCAGGATTCGATCGAAATAGCGGAGAAGATCGTGCTCTGAGAGCGGCATCAGCCGTGGTACGGAAACGGCGACGGCGTTCGCCCCGGTCCGGTGGGCATCGCGCGCGGTATCGGCGGCCTGCTTTGCGGAAAAGGCGTTCACCTGCCCGATCACCGGCAGGCGTCCGGAAGCTTGCTCCACCGCTTCCGATATGGCGCGGCGCCGCTCCTCTTCCGATAACTTGTAAAACTCGCTGGCATATGCAGGGAGGCACATGGCACAAGCGCCGCTGGCGCAGGCAAAGTCAACCAGCGCTCGCAGGCTTTCCCAGTCAACCTCCTGTTTCTCATTAAACGGAGTAGGAATAATAGGAACAACGCCATCCAGCCGGAACGGCAGGTTCTTCGTCTCTTTTTTGGGCATGAACCAAACTCCTGTCGTGGTTACGTCCGCGCTCCGGCTTCAGCGCCGTCGAGAAGGTCTGGCAATTGACCTTTGCTTGCATGTTCCTGCGCAAAAGACGGTCACATCTTATGTTCGGCCTGAAGCAAGAGTTCATATCGAGCTACATCGCTCGGCGCGAAGCGCCCTCCTGCGGTCAGCAGGAGAATGCCGGCAGCACCATAAACAAATCCGGCAAGCGAAATTGCGATGCCCAGATTGTAATGCATAGTGATGACGCCAATCGCGACGGGCGCGACTCCTCCTCCCCCGAGCCAACCCACCATGTTCATGAACCCTGCCGCTGTGCCGCGCGCCTGGGCCGGAATCACATCGAAGATGGAAGCGAAAATGTTGGCATCGTACAATCCCTTGAAAAGCCCCCAGGCAGTGAGCGCCGCGACCACCATTGCAATGGATTCTGTTGCCCCGCACAGAAACACGAAGGGCGCGCCACAGAACAAGGCGATGGCCTGGACCAGCATCCTTCCACCGGGTGATCTCTTTCTTAGCAGGTCTGCAAACCAGCCGCCAAGCGGTGAACCCACCATGCTCGCCAATTGGACGAACAGCGTAGCCGAAAGGCCCGCCATCGCCAGGCCCATGTGAAACTTATCATAGAGAAACTTCGGCATCCAGGGCAGCAGCACCCGCGCACAAAATTTGCGCAGGCAAAGCCCCCCATCAGCAGCGCGGCGCTGGGCGTTCTCAGAATGATTCCGAAAAATTCCCTGATCGGAATTCGCTTGCCGACATGTTGGTCAGTTCCAGGAGTCTACTCAGCCAGATCGGCCGCGCCGCGTTCCGGCTCGCGCAACAGCCGGAGCAATACAAATCCAAGGATGATCCCCAGGCTTCCGAAGATGATGAAGGACCATCGCCAGCCATAATGTTCGCCGATGAGACCGGCAAAGAATCCCCCTCCGATGGTCCCCAGATACACACTGGTCTGATGACTGCCCATGGCGCGCGACCGCGTTTGCTTGCCGTGGTAGTCGCTGATCATCGACATCGAGGCGGGATAATAGAAAGTTTCGCCCAGGCCCTCAGCCGCCATAAAGCAGAACAATTGCTGGAAGGTGCGCGAAACCGGCGTCAGGATCGCAACCGTGCTCCAGGCATAAAGCCCGCCCAGGATGGCCGTCTTGCGGCGAACGCGGTCCACGATGCTTCCGGCGAAGGGCGCGGTAAGACCATATACCCAGGCAAAACCGGATCCCAGCAAGCCAAGCTGGACCGGCGTCAGGTGCATTTCCTTCTGAAGAAGAGGAAAGAGGGAGAAAATTGCCTCGCGGTCGGCGTAGTTGAAGAACGAGATGCACCACAGCATCCCCACGACATACCATCTGTATCTGTCCTTGCTCATTAACGGAGACAGTCCCACTTCCGGATGGAAGACGATACCATCGGCGTGAATCCGCGAGGAGCTTGCTTCACGAAGGAGTCATTGGTGGGCCCAGCAGGACTCGAACCTGCGACCAACGGATTATGAGTCCGCCGCTCTAACCGTCTGAGCTATGGGCCCGGATTTACGGGTGAACGCAGCGCGAGGCACACCGCGCGTTCCGGTAAAATCTTACCACTCCCCCGAGGCGGGCAGCCAGTATAGCGGCGATGGATGCCTCTCCAGCACGGGCCACATTCATTCGCCGGGACGTGATCGCCGCGGCCGCCGGTTGGACTCCAGGATTTTCTTGCGGACCCGGATAGCCTTTGGCGTTACCTCCACGTATTCGTCCTCGGCGATAAATTCCAGAGCCTGTTCGAGCGAAATCGGCTTGGCGGGAACCAGCCGGATGGCTTCGTCGGCGGTTGAAGAGCGCATGTTGGTCAATTTCTTCTCTTTGACCGCGTTCACGTCCATATCGTCCCAGCGCGCGTTTTCACCGATCACCATGCCCTCGTAAACGTCGATGCCCGGCCCCACAAAAAGTTCTCCGCGTTCCTGGAGGTTATAGAGCGCGTAGGCCGTCGTGCGCCCGGGGCGGTCAGCAATCAGCGAGCCCGTGACTCGGCTTGGAATGTCTCCCTGCCAGTCGCTGTAACCCTCGAACAGGGTGTTCATCACCGCCGTTCCGCGCGTGTCCCTCAGCAGTTCGCCGCGTAACCCGATCAGCCCTCGGGACGGAATCACGAACTCCAGGCGAACGCGCCCGCCGGTTGTGCCGTGGCCGGCCATCTTTATATTGACGCCCTTGCGCGTGCCGATTTTCTGCATGAGCACTCCGACGAATTCTGCGGGGCAGTCAATGATCAGCAGTTCCATCGGTTCCTGCACTTTGCCATTCAACTGGCGCGTGACGATTTCCGGCTTGCCCACCGCCAGTTCATACCCCTCGCGCCGCATCGTTTCAATCAGAATGGCAAGCTGCAGTTCGCCGCGCCCCAGCACCTTGAAGGAGTCCGTGTGTGCGCCGTCTTCGACTCGCAGGGCGACGTTGGTCAGCAACTCCTTGTCAAGCCTTTCGCGCAGGTGGCGCGATGTAACATAAGTGCCGTCGCGGCCTGAAAACGGAGACGTGTTGATGGTGAAGACCATCGAAATGGTCGGTTCGTCCACCGGCACATGGACCAGCGCCCGCGGCGTCTCCGCGCTGGTGACGGTTTCTCCGATGGTAATGCCCTCAACGCCTGCGATGGCGACGATCTCGCCCGTCCCCACGTGGTCAACGTCAATTCGAGTGAGCCCTTCAAAACTGTACAGCTTGGTGATGCGTGTCTTCTGGGTGGTTCCGTCCAGCTTGACGATGGCAACCTCATCGCCGCGGTTCAGAGCGCCGGAGAAAATGCGACCGATGGCCAGGCGGCCGTGATAGTCGCTGTAGTCGAGATTGACCACCAGCAACTGCAGCACATCGGCCGGGTCGCCGCCGGGAGGAGGAATGTGCTTCAGGATCGCTTCAAAAAGCGGCTGGAGATTTTCCGAGGGGTCGTCGAGAGAGGTCTTGGCAATGCCGTCCCGCGCAATCGCGTAGAGAATAGGGAAGTCAAGCTGCTGCTCGGTTGCATCGAGGTCGATGAAGAGATCGTAAATCTCGTTGATCACTTCCTGCGGGCGCGCATCGGAGCGGTCAATTTTATTGATCACCACGATGGGAGGCAGTTTGGCCTCGAGCGCCTTGCGGAGCACGTAGCGCGTCTGAGGCAAGGGACCTTCACTGGCGTCGACGAGCAGCAGCACGCCGTCCACCAGCTTCAGGGCGCGTTCGACTTCGCCGCCGAAGTCGCTGTGGCCCGGCGTGTCCACGATATTGATCTTGACGTCGCGGTAAACGACGGCAGTGTTTTTGGCCAGAATGGTGATGCCGCGTTCGCGCTCCAGTTCATTGGAATCCATGACGCGCTCCACGATTTCCTGGTTGGCCTTAAAGATGCCGCTTTGCCGGAGCATGCCGTCCACCAGCGTGGTCTTGCCGTGATCGACATGCGCGATGATAGCGATGTTGCGGATCGATTCGTTGATCATTTCAAAAGCTCAGATATCCAACTCAGAACCTTGCGGACAGCCGCACGCGGCAGGCCGGCCCCATAGTCAGCCAGGGGATATTGCCGCATCATTTATTGGCGAAGAAACCTGACAAGCCAACTGGGGCAGCAATCTCGAGCCAAAGGCATTCAACTCTCAGGCAGGTATGGACTGCCAAAGGACCCTCCGGGGAGGGGTGAAACGTTGTTGCAACTCATCCTTTCCATGTTAATGCACAATGACATATTCGAGAAGGCCCGGCTCGCTGGAACGGCCTGCACAAGTCACTGCAACTTGATGCTTCCCACGTCATACCAGCCGTCGGGCTGGCGGCCCTCGATGGCCAACTGGATGGCCGGTTGACCGGTCGCAGGGTCCAACATGCCCACGCGCAAGCGATAGCTTCCAGGTTTCAGACTCGTCGGAACATAAATGGATCCATCGTAAACTGAATCTCCCGGCAGCCACTTGCGGATGTCCACCGGCAGCGGAATCGTCGCGCTGCCAGAATCGTTGACAAGTTGTATGGCCAGCTCGTATTTGCGGTAAATGGGAGCAACGCCGGCGTTGAGCCACCACATGTGAACCATGGCCATGGAACCAGGCGCCGCGGTCTGCGGATATTCCAGCCGGCGTAGTACAAAGCGATAACCCATCATCTTTTGGAACTCATCGAACTTCTGTTTCCATTCCGGGGGTATCGCCGAGGACTTGATGTTGACCGAAGACACGTGCCAGCGGAGCGCCTGCGCAAGAATGTAGTCAATGCTCCAGCCTTCCTTTTTCCAGTAACCGGGCACCCAACAGCTCTCGAGTGAAACCGGGCTTCCCTCCCACACCTTCTGGATTCCGGCGCGAACAATCTGCATCGGGTAGACGTCAAGCATTTCTGCCGGGAAGTATGGATCATCGGAATGGGTCCGCATATCGCCCCAGCAATCCAGCCGCCACCCTGTTCCACGTTCTGTGCCGTAGGTCAAGGCCCGCTGCTGGTCGAAGTTCATCAGCAGGGGCGTCCGTTTGAAAGCGTTCACCCAGATATCGATCAGCGCCTTCTGGTAACGGAACTCTGGCATGTAAGGGCTCCAGCCTTCGCCCCAGTATCCGATGGATGAAATGTCCACTGTGTCGAGATCAGGATTGCCGTCGTAGCGTTTTCCAGCGGCCGCGACCAGCTCACCCCAGTATTTGAGATAGAGAGGATCACTGAAGTCCGGCTGCCAGGTGCTGCCATCCTTATCGCCAGGCTTGTTGGCCCGGCGCGCGCCCGAGATTTGATACCACTCGGGAATAGGGTGCGCCTCATCATAAGGCATGATGCGAATTGCCAGGCGCTGATGATGCTGCCTCGCTTGCTCGAGCGCAAGATCGATGATGTTCCATTGAAACTGCCCATGCTCGGGCTCGATGGCAGACCAGAACCAGCGGCAGTACGCGATTGAGCTTGCGGGAAAATCGGGAGGCGCCGCGGCGGCTTCCAATCGCGATGTTGGTCCCGCTTCCGACCATTTCAAACCCTGATTGAGCGGCTGACCGTTGAAGCGCTGAAAGGTCTGGACGCCTTTTCCCGGGTTCACAAGGACCGAGTGGATCGCCCTGGGGCGTACAACTACATTGCTGGTCTGCGCCGTGGCTGGAGTGGCTACGGTTGTGACGCAAATGACCCAGAAAATGACCACGCGGTGCATCAGACTTCCTCCTCTAAGCGCCAAGTTTTGAGAAGCTTGGCAGCCAGGCTACCCTCGGGCACATGACCCTTCCACGCTAGAAGTTTTGTTTATCATGATGGTAAAGAATCATTCTAACTCAAGCACTTGACTATCGCCCATGAGGCACGGTATTGTGACACGCTCTCATTCGAAATTACTCTTGTCTGCTGGGGTTTCGAGAAAAGCAGAATTTCTGTACATGGAGGTTCGATGAAACCGAAGGAAGTTCTTGAATTTGCCAAAGCGAATAACGTGAAGGTGGTCGATGTGCGGTTTACCGACCTGCCCGGACTGTGGCATCACGTTTCCTTTCCGATACACCAATTGGAGGAATCCTCCTTTGAAGAGGGGTTCGGCATGGACGGCTCCAGCATTCGAGGCTGGGCCGCCATTCACGAGAGTGACATGCTGCTGATCCCGGATCCGGCAACCGCTATGCTCGATCCTTTCACCGACGTTCCTACCCTGGTTTTGATTGGCGATACAACTGATCCTGTCACCAAGCAACATTACCTCAAGGACCCGCGCCACATTGCGAAAAAAGCCGAAGCGTATCTCGCCTTCACCGGCATCGCCGATACAGCCTATTTCGGCGCGGAAGCCGAATTTTTCATTTTTGACAACGTGCGCTTTGATCAGGCCCAGCAACACGGCTTCTACTACATCGACGCCGAAGAAGGCCGCTGGAACTCCGCGCGGGAGAAGGACAACCTCGGTTACCGGCCGCGTTATAAGGAAGGGTATTTCCCTGTGCCACCCACGGACCACTATCAGGACCTTCGCACCGAGATGATGCTCGCCATGGAGAAGGTTGGGCTGTCGATCGAGTGTCATCACCACGAAGTTGCCACAGGCGGCCAAAGCGAAATTGACCAGAAATTCAATTCCTTGCTGAAATCTGCCGACGGGATGATGATTTACAAGTACATCATTCGCAACGTCGCACGCCAGTATGGAAAGACCGTTACCTTTATGCCCAAACCCCTGTTCGCGGACAACGGCTCCGGAATGCACACGCACCAGAGCCTGTGGAAAGACGGCAAGCCGCTGTTTGCCGGCGACCTGTATGCCGGGCTCAGCCAGATGGCCCTTTGGTACATCGGGGGCTTGTTGCACCACGCACCGGCCCTTGCTGCGCTGATGGCCCCAACAACCAATTCCTACAAGCGCCTGGTACCGGGTTTTGAAGCTCCGGTCAACCTGGCCTATTCCCGCCGGAACCGCAGTGCGGCCTGCCGCATCCCGATGTACTCGCCCAGCCCGAAAGCGAAGCGCGTGGAGTTCCGGCCGCCTGACCCGTCGTGCAATCCGTATCTCGCCTTTGCTTCGATGATGATGGCAGGCATCGACGGCATCGAGAACAAGATCGATCCCGGAGAGCCGCTCGATAAGGACATCTATGACCTCGGCCCCGAGGAACTCAAGAAAGTTCCGTCACTCCCCGGCTCACTCGAAGAAGCCCTGATCTCCCTCGAGAGGGACCACGACTTCCTGCTGAAGGGGGACGTCTTCAGCGAACAACTTATCGAAACCTGGATCGATTACAAGTTGAAGAATGAAGTCCAGGCCGTAAACATGCGCCCCCATCCTTACGAGTTCGCGCTGTATTACGACATCTAGTCGAACTCGATTCCAACTGACTTGCGCGGGCTTTGCAACGAAGCCCGCGCTTTTTTTT
Source organism: Terriglobia bacterium (assembly GCA_035712365.1). Classification (NCBI taxonomy): domain Bacteria; kingdom Pseudomonadati; phylum Acidobacteriota; class Terriglobia; species Terriglobia bacterium. The sequence continues at coordinate 30,020 of DASTAW010000031.1, read as the reverse complement.
GTGGCTTTATGTTTCACACAAGAACTTTCGGCTCCATAAACGGCCTGCCGGGACGACTCCGCCGCTGGCCTAAATTTCTGGCATATGTCGTGCGGAAGTTCGATCTGACCCGGAGGTTGTTGGCGCAACCGGCCAGCAGAAGCGATGGCCCGCCGGAATGGGAGCACCCCCGGGGCACAACCTGGGGGAACTTTCCCAGCGTCTGTGCGTATTAATGGTTGTAGAGACAGAGGAGATCTCCCCAATGATAAAGTTCCTGCTCTGGTGCATTCTGCTGGTCCTATGCTGGCCGCTGGCCCTGCTGGCGCTGGTGCTCTATCCAATCGTGTGGCTGCTTCTGTTGCCCTTCCGGATCCTTGGTATCGCCGTCGGAGGCGTTTTTGCGCTGCTGGCCGCCATAATCACCTTTCCTGCGCGGCTGCTGGGCGGCGGACCGCGCGCGGTGGGCGCTCGCTAGTGAGCCATATGTGCGCCGGGCAGGTTTATTGCCGTCAGTGCTCGAGCCGTCGCCGATAGCTGACGTTGCGCAGGCATTCGGCCCTGAGGCTGAGTTTCGGCTGACTTTTTGGAGGCTGGCGCCGATCCGGATTGCTAATGCGCTCCGATCAGAGAGAAGGATGGGGTGAAATGCCCTCGCGGCTGAAGCGCTTCGCTGCTACTGACTACAGTGGCCTGATTGGGGGAGGTTAGGAATGGCTGCCAGCAGGAGGTCCCGCGCTTCGCGAGATTGCCGCGGTCCCGCGGAGTGCAAGCCCGGTTTCTTTCGCCCCTGCCGGGGCTGGGTGGTTGAGGTGCGCGTCGTGTCCCATAGCTCGCGCTATGGGCTAGAGTCTTTCGCCCCGCTTCGCGGGCTGAAGCTCAGGCGACAGACATCTCCACGACAGCGATGGATGCGCAAGCCGAGACTTGGGTATAGACGTTACGCGAGTGCCATGTTCACGTTTTGGATGGCTTCGTCGACTTCTTGCCTGCTCTTATAGCCGACGGTGACGGAATCGACGTGGGCGTGGCGAAAGACGAATTTCATGGCCTTCTGTCGGTCCTCACGACCGGTGAACTGGCCTTCGCCCGCAAGCTTCATGCTGATGACGCCCATGCCTTTCTGGCGGGACTTTCCTACGTAGTCGACCACCTCCGGCACATTGCCCAATCCGTTGGTGGCATAGTTTTCGGCGTCCATGCGCACACCTTTATGGTTCATGCGGATCATGGCGATCTGGAGCCAGTTTTCGCCCGGCACCTGGCGCAGGGCCGGCAAGCCGTGAACGGAAGCGCCGCGCCCCAAGACGATCTTCTTCTGCTGCGCTTCTGAGATGCCGTCCTGCCAGCGGGCGCTGGCCGTGGGCCAATTGGCATAGTGCTGGTAGTGGAGCAGGCAAATATCGAAGTACTCGGTATTGGCCTGCTTGCGCAGTTCGTCGATCTTCTTCATGGGGTCGGCGCCCTGGCGCGTGGTGACCTTGGTCATCAACTGATAGCTGTCGCGCGGAATGCCCTTGAGCGCGATGCCGAGCATGGTGTGCATGTCGTCGTAAGATTCTGCGGTCTCAAAAAAGCGAATGCCCCGGTCGTAGGCGTAGCGGACCAGCCGCGTAAAATCCGCCTGCCCCAGGTCGCGCTGCACTTGTCCGCTGAAGGTACCGGTGCCAAAAGCAAGGCGCGTCACTTTCACGCCGGAATCGCCGAGCGTTACCATGTCTGTGGCCGACTGGCGTGCCGCTTTCAGCCCCAGACACCCGGCGCCCGCGAGCGCCGTTGCCGCCAGTCCGGATTTCAGGAAATCACGCCGGGAAAAGTCAGCCATTGGCTCACCTCCGCTTTCTCGCATCTTATCACGGGCCGGCTGGGCGAGAACGAAAAAGCGTGAGGGATGTGGCACGGGCATCTTGCCCGTGTCTTTTCATCGAAGAACGGGCGAGAGGCCCTGCGACAAGTCAGGCTGAGTCGCCAGCGCCGTGCGGCTTCGGCTGACTTTTTGTCTGGCCGCATGCTAACCTGAAAAGGCCATCTGAGAAGGGGGATTCGAGCATGGAAACCAGAAATCCAGTTCTGCAATCGCGCACGTTCAGCGGGTACGCGCGGCCGGCCGAACTCGGCGAAGGCATGACCATCCAGGGAACCGTAAACAAGACGGGATTCCTGCTGTTGCTGGCCTTTGCCACCTCCGCCTGGGTGTGGTGGATGCTTTATGCCTCCGGCGACGCCTCCACCGTTGGCCCATACGTGCTGCTGGGAGCCATCGGTGGCCTGATTGTGGCGCTGGTCACCGTCTTTAAGCAGGCCTGGGCGCCCATCACGGCTCCGATATATGCGCTGCTGGAAGGTTTGGTGCTGGGCGGCGTCTCCGCGCTTTTCGAGTCGCTCTATCACGGCATCGTGCTGGAGGCCGTTGGGCTCACCTTTGGCGTGCTGGCCTGCATGCTGCTGGCTTACAAGTCCGGCCTGATCCGCGCCACGGAGAGATTCAAGGTGGGCGTGATCGCGGCCACGGGCGGAATTGTGCTGCTCTATGTCGCCTCCCTTGTGCTGGGCTTTTTCGGCGTGCAGATCCCTGGAATTTTCGGCAATGGACCTATCGGCATCCTGTTTTCGCTGGTGGTAGTGGGCATTGCCGCGCTGAACCTGGTGCTCGATTTTGACGCCATCGAGCGCGGCGCGGCAGGCGGCGCTCCGAAATTCATGGAATGGTTCGGCGCTTTCGCCCTGATGGTCACGCTGATCTGGCTGTATCTCGAAATCCTGCGCCTGCTGGCCAAATTTCAGAGGCGGTGAGTGATCCAGGTTGATCATACATGGGGGACGAATGGCCGCCGAGGTAGTGGGGAAATCCTGCTCGTACAACCTTGATCGCTAAGTGCCACAAGTTAGAGAATTCCCATGAGCAAGTTCCTGGCAGCCGTAGCGCTCTTCTGCCTGCTGGCCAGCACGGCTAACGCCCAGGCGCCCCAGGCACCCGGCTGGAAACTCGTCTGGTCAGATGAATTCAATTACACTGGCCATCCCGACCCTGCCAAGTGGAATTATGAAGAAGGCTACGTGCGCCACAATGAGCTGGAATACTACACGGTCAATCGGCTCGAGAACGCCCGGGTGGACGGCCAGAACCTGCTGATCGAGCTGCGTAAAGAGACGCCGCAGAGTTTTCTGCCAACCTCCATCAACGATGACTGGCACCGGTACACCTCGGCCAGCGTCAACACCCGCGACACGGCGTCGTGGACCTACGGCCGATTCGAAATCCGGGCCAAGCTGCCGAAGGGCAAGGGCACCTGGCCGGCTATCTGGTTCCTCAGCCCTTTGCGGACTCCGAACGTGCCCGGACCGCCCATTCCTCGCCTGTCAAGTGGCGGAGAAGTCCGAGGCCCCTACCGCGGTCCGAATAATGGCGAGTCTTCCCAGGGTGAAATTGACCTGATGGAAACCTGGGGAAGCCGCCCGGACCGGGTTGCTATACACATCCACGGCACCAAAGGGCCCACGCCGTCCAGGTCGGTGAGGGTGAACGACCTCTACACCGAGTTCCACATTTACCGCCTTGACTGGTACCCTGACCATATGGACTTTTTCCTGGATGGCGACAAGATCCTCACCTATACGAAAGACCCGGCCACGGGCTGGTCCTTCGACCATCCCATGTATCTGATCATGAATGTGGCCTGCGGCGGGCCCGATGAGCTGGCGCCGGACGATTCCGCGCTTCCGCAGTTCATGACCGTGGACTACGTGCGCGTCTATCAACAGGCCCGTGGCGGCCAGGATTCAAACTGAGTCATCACCAGGCACCCCAAATCATTTTTCTGGACATCTCGCGCTCTGCTATAATCGCCCGCAGGCGGGCATACCATGACAATATCGATTGAGCCGGTCTGGACGACAGAGGACCTCCTTTCGTCGCTGGAGCGCCGCGAGAAGTTCTTCGTGCTCGACGTGCGCAACCGCGACGAGTTTGAGAGGTTTCGCCTGGAAGGGCGCGAGCCGCTGCCTGCCTTGAACGTTCCGTACTTTGAAATGCTCGAATTGGGCGGCCAGGACGAAATGGTGGATTCCGTGGTGGCGTGCGTCGAGCAGCACTTCGGCGGCCAGATTCCACGCGACTTGCCGGTGCTGAGCGTGTGCGCCAAAGGCGACACCTCCGAATTCGTCCGGCAGGGGCTGGAGCGGCTGGGCTATTCGGGCGCTCACCTAAAGGGCGGAATGAAGGCCTGGGGCCAGCATTATTCCACGGGCGTTGTGATTGAGACGCCGGAGCTTGCCGTCTACCAGGTCTGGCGGCCCGCGCGCGGCTGCCTCAGCTATATGGTGGCCAGCGGCGGGAAGGCGCTGGTGATCGATCCGCTGCGGCACCTTAATCCATATCTGGAATTGGCCGGGGAAAAGGGCTTCAAAATTGAATGCGTGATCGATACGCACGGCCACGCAGACCACATCAGCGGAGGCACGGCGCTGGCCGCCGAAAGCGACGCTCCCTATCACCTGCACCCTTATGACGCCATTCATCCCATGGATGTTCTTCCGGCAACCATTCCTTACAACGCAATCCGCGACGGCCAAATTTTCAAAGTGGGGCGGGTGGAACTGGCGGCGATACACATCCCTGGGCACACGCTGGGCCTGGTAGCGCTGCGGCTGGGTGACCGCTATCTTTTCACCGGCGACAGCATCTGCATCGGCTCCATTTCGCGGCCTGATCTGGGCGGCAAGGCGGACGCATGGGCGCCGCTGCATGGCCGGTCGCTGCGGAAACTCGTAGCACTGCCGGGAAAGATCATCGTGCTGCCGGGCCACTTCAGCAGCCTGGCGGAGCAGAATGATTCCGGGCTGTTCGCGGCGCCGCTCGGTGAGTTAAAGCAGAGCAATCCCGGGCTGCAGTTGCTGGAGCGGGAAAGCGAGGAGGGATTCGTTCGCTATCTGCTGGAGCACCTTCCTCCGTTCCTTCCTGAGTATGTTGACATCAAGAGAGTGAATGCCGGATTGCTTTCGCCCTCGGAGGACGAGGCCTCCCAGCTCGAGCTGGGTAAGAATGTCTGCGGCCTTGCTAATGCCGGAATTTGCAAGGGAGAAACAGAATGAGCCAGCCATTCGACAAGGTTTTGGACGCTCGCGGCATGAACTGCCCCATGCCCCTGGTTAACGCGCGAAAAGAAGCAGGCAAAATGGAGCCCGGGCAGGTCCTGAAAGTGCTGGCCACGGACCGCGGTTCCGTTGCCGACTTCCAGGGCTGGGCCAAAATCGCCAAGAACGTGGAGCTGCTGGGGCAGGAAGAGGAGTCCGTGGACGGCGCGAACGTGTACGTCCATTACGTCAAGCGAATCAGTTGAGGAGGTGCGCCGATGGGGACCAGCATTGATACCAGAGCGGGCGAAGATCAGTCGCGGGTACAGGCACTCGAAGCGAAGGTGCAGGAACTGACGCGGCGGCTTGATAGCCTGGAGGAGCGCGCGCCGGAAGACCGGGTGGCGATTGTCGTCTTCTCGGGCGACCTTGACCGTGTGCTGGCAGCTTTTGTGATCGCCACGGGCGCCGCAGCCATGGGCCAGGAAGTGAGTATGTTTTTCACCTTCTGGGGCCTCAGCGCTCTGAAAAAAGGTTCGGAGCTTTCCGGCAAGACGTTCTTTCAGAAGGCTATGGCCATGATGTCTCCGGCGTCGAGCCTGGATCTTCCAGTCTCCAAAATGAATTACTTCGGCGTGGGAGCCAAAATGCTCCGGGCAATGATGAAGGAAAAAAACGTCAGCTCGCTGGAAGACATGATTGCGCTGGCCCGCGAGCTGGGCGTGCGCGCGATCGCCTGCGAAATGTCGCGCGACGTGATGGGCATCAAGGATTCCGAGCTTGTCGGGGACCTTGAGCACGGTGGCGTGGCAAGCTTCCTTGCCGATTCGCTGAAGTCGCGCACCAGCCTGTTTATCTGAGCCTTCAGTTATAAGGGTTTCCTGAGCTGTCATCCTAAGCCCTCCGGTTGTCATTCCGATCCCGCAGAGCGGGAGAGGAATCTGCTGGTGGCTGGGGGTAACTCCCTGAAGGATCTGCTGTTCACAGAATCAGCGGAGAGCCCGGATGGTGGTTATTCGTGCTGCGAAGCTGCGCCCAGCTCTCGAAGGCGGCGGCGAAGATATCGGCGCTCGACGGCGTTCGCGGTGAGAGCAAGAGTGCGGTGGTAGGCCTCAGCAGCCTCCTGCCGGCGTCCCATGCGGCGCAGCAGGTCAGCCCGTGCGGCGTGGAATAGGTAGTAGTCCTTGAGTTCGCCGCTGGCGCCCAGTTCATCAATCTGCTGCAAGCCGATTTCCAGCCCTTCGCCCATTGCCACCGCAACGGCGCGGTTGAGCGCCACAACAGGCGAAGGGCTGATGCGTTCTAGTTCGCCGTAAAGGGCGGCGATTTGCCGCCAGTCGGTTAGCTGAGGCGTCCGCGCCTGAGCATGGACGGCCGCGATGGCAGCCTGCAATTGGTATGGCCCGGAGTTTCCCAGCCGCAGGGCCGCTTCGATTTTCTCCAAACCCTCCCGAATCCGCTCGCCATCCCAAAGCGTTCTGTCCTGCTCCTCGAGCGGGACCAATTCACCCTCCGGGCTGATTCTCGCCTCACGTCTGGAATCATGGAGCAGCAGCAGGGCCAGAAGCCCCAGGTTTTCCGCATCCTGCGGCATCAATTCGCAAAGCGTCCCCGCCAGCCGGATGGCTTCCGCGCACAGTTCCCGGCGGATGAGGCTGTCGCCGGAAGTGGCTGCGTAACCCTCGTTGAAAATCAGGTAAATGACTGCCCGGACGGAAGCAAGGCGTTCGGGCAGCACATCTTCCGGCGGCACTTCGTAGGGAATCCGCGCGTCCTGAATTTTGCGTTGGGCACGGACCAGGCGTTGCGCCAGCGTCGGTTCGGGCAAAAGAAAAGCGCGCGCGATTTCCGACGTCGTGAGTCCGCCAAGCGTGCGCAGTGTCAAAGCCACCTGTGCCGCCGAATTGAGCGCAGGATGGCAGCAGGTAAAAATCAGTCGCAAGCGATCATCGGGAAAGCTCATCTCACAGGGGTCCGGATCAACAGCGGCATCGCGTTCTGTCTCACGCAGAACCTCTTCTTCCTTTTCGCGCCGCGTTCGCGCGCGTCGGGCATAATCAATCAGCCTGCGATGTGCTGCGGTCATGATCCATGCAGCGGGGTTGTCAGGAATGCCCTGGATGGGCCAGCGTGCGAGGGCCGCAGTAAAAGCGTCCTGCATCGCCTCTTCGGCCAGGTCAAACGAACCTGAGATCCGGATAAGACTGGCGATAATGCGCCCGGACTGCTGGCGGAAGACCTTTTCGACGACGCCTCGGAAATCATCCATGGCTGTGCTCGCCCTGCCGGCCTTAACCGGCCTGCGGCACCAATGCGCGGGTGGGCCTCACTTCCACGCAACCGGTGCCGCCGGCGCAGGCCGTCGGGATCTTCGCCGCCCACTCGAGAGCTTCATCGAGGTCCTCGCAGTCCAGGATATAGTAGCCTGCAAGCTGCTCCTTCGTCTCAGCGAAGGGGCCGTCAGTGACGAGGACCTCGTCATTCTCCTTGCGGACGGTTGTCGCCTTGCCTGTCGGCTCCAGAGGTTCAGCAGCCTTCAGGATTCCGCACCGCCCCGTTTCTGCCATCACCGCCCGGTGCCCGGCCGCAATCCTGTCCTGCTCCTCCGGTGATCTGGCTTCCATGGATTTCTCGCTTGAGTAGATCAGCAACATGTAGCGCATCGTTCCTTCTCCATGAATCAAAGAGTTGCTGCTCCGCTTCCACGCGGAATGTTCACAGTTTCCGACGGAATTCAAACCGCCTTGTGCTCTTCTGGCCGTTCGCCAGGAAAGTCCAGTCTTCGATGTGGTGATTAGCATCCACCAATGTAAACTTGACCCCAACCATGTGCGGGACCGCGGGGCTTGCGAGGTTAGTCGCATCCTTGAATTTAAAATCGATGACCTTCGTATCGGAAGACGGCGCCAGGAGGAAACGCGGTTGGTTATGAGCTGCGCAGTAGTGGGTGGCCATCAGTTCGCTTCCATCCAGGTGAAACATTGTGATCATCTCGTGCGGCGTTCCGCTCATAAGGTCGTTCATCAAAGCTGAGCCGTCGGAGACGAGGCGGAACGATGTATTCACAGAAACCTCTTTTCCGCCCTCGTTCGTCCTTCCTTCCCACACGCCCGCGAGTGACTTCAACCTTTCAAAACCCGCGGTCGCAGCGGTGGATTGCCCCGTCAGATTCAACGCATTACCCAGTCCCAGAACCAAGAATGCTGCCACGACCACTGCCAGTTTCAGACTTTTCATTGGTCTTCCTCCTTTTTTATTTGACTTGCATGTCCCTTCACTCGTACGACGTTCCACCGCCTGGTCAATCGACAGTCGCCTTCAATTGCTTGTGACTGGTCGTGCGATTAATCGGCTTGCCGTGCCAATTCACGGAGGGGCCGCACTTCAACGCAACCTGAGCCGCCACCGCAGGTCATCGGGATCTTTGCCGCCCACTCGAGGGCTTCGTCAAGGTTCTTGCAGTCCAGGATAAAGTACCCGGCAAGCTGCTCCTTGGTTTCGGCAAATGGGCCGTCTGTAATCATCACTTTCCCTTCATGCGTTCGCACCGTAGTTGCGGTGCTGGTCGGCTCAAGAGGATCGGCAGCCCGGAAGACCCCGCGCTGCGTTGCCTCCTCGATGTAACTCAATGCTTGGGAAACCGATTTGGCACTTTCCTCAGTCGAACGGTTTTCCCTGGCGTGCTCATTGTTGTAAATCAGAAGCATGTATCGCATTTACCCTCCTTGGGATTTGAATTCCTTCAGTTCTTTCGTACCGGAGCATCAATGAGATTGCAGAGCATTCGGAATCAGGATTATGAAAACTTCATGATCGGGCGTACCTCGACTGAGCCGAACCGTGCACCGGGAATCTTTGCGGCCATGGCGGCAGCTTCCTCACGGTCACGCGCTTCCACCAGGTAAAAGCCGCCAAGCTGCTCCTTGGTCTCCGCGAAGGGCCCGTCAGTGGTCTGCGTATTGCCGTTGCGCACTCGGACGGTGGCGGCGGTGTGGGTCGGCTGGAGCGCATTTCCGCCCTTGATGGCGGGGGCAAACTCCTTTCCAAAAGCCCGGTATTCAGCGAGTTCAGCCTCAGGGTAGCCCTTGGCGAAACGCTTCTCGTTCTCGTAGATCAATAGCAGATATTGCATCGTCATCTCCTTCTCATTTGTAATTTTCGGACAGGCTCGCGGCGCTCTCGGGCACGTTCTTTTGCCCTCTCAAGTCCGCTCGATCCATCCCGTTCTCTATCAGTACGACGCTTGGCCCCTGGAAAAATCGACAGGCTCCGAAAAGTAATTTGATTCGCGCGGGAATCGATGGCTTCGCGAAATATTGATGGTATGGATCCGAGTAGCTGTCGCTAGTTGCGACTGGAAGCAGGCTTGCTATCGCATGAGGACGATGGTGGCGCCCCAGCCTCCCGCCTGCCCAGGAGCATCCGCATAAGACTCAACGAATGGAGTTCGGGCCAGCACGGCGCGCACCATGCGGCGCTGCACTCCAATGCCGCGCCCGTGAATGATGCGGACGTTTTTCAGCCCCAGGCTGCGGGCCTCTTCCAGATAGGCCTCGACAACAGCTTCCACTTCCTTCGGCTGCACCGAGTGAAGGTCAAAAACGTCTGTGATGGGAATGCGAACGGGTTCGTCGTCGGGCGGCATGGCGCGTCAGCCCTAATCCTAACACGAGGCAAAGCATGGCAGGGCCATGATGAGACCAGCAGCAGCTTTACAAGGCCACGGCGGCCATAAAATATCCCAAACCGTGAAGGGTATTGGCCGCCGCACGACTTATCTTTCAGCGACGGCGTTTTCGGAAAGCAGCTTTTGGATCTCGCGCTCAAGGTAAGCGGGTTGGACGGCGCCGACCAGCTTGGCATAAATGCGGCCGTCCCTCCCGATCAGGACGGTGGTGGGTAAGCCGTAGACCCCGTAAAGGCCCTCCAGTTGCTCGCTGCCCATGGCTACGGGATAGTTCATGCGAAACTGCCTGTAGAAGCCTGGAACGTTTCGCGGGCTGTCATGGGTGACGATGCCCAAGGCGCTGAGACCCTGGCCCCTGTAACGGTCCGCGAATTGGACGAAGCTGGGAATTTCCATCCTGCAGGGTCCGCACCACGTTGCCCAAAAGTCGAGCAGAACGACCTTGCCTCGCAGGCCAGAGAGGTGGACTTGGTTTCCTGAAAAATCGGTCACGGTAAAATCGGGAGCTGACGGATGATTTGAGGCCGACGACAGATGATTCCGGGTGGCGGCGGGTGCAATCCAGTAGCGATTCAAGAGGTAAACGCCGGCGACGGCCGCCAGCATTACCACCGCCAACGGAGCAATCTGATTTTTCCTCACCGCGCGTGCTCCAATCTCACAGTCCGTGGAATTTGCTTCGCTGAGGTGGCGGCGAATTTACGTGGCCTCGCCGCTTTCTAACTTGCGATAACGCCCGGCTGCACAATCTTTTTTCCGGACTGGGCCACCCACATCGCAGCGATCAGAGGAATAAGCTGGCGCATGACCGTGACCTCATACAGCTTCCAGAGCTGCACCCAATAATACGCCAATCCGTGCACGGAAAGAAAATCGAGAACGGGCTGGAAGGGTGCCATCGCTAACACCGCCGCAAGCAGTACCGCTGCGCACAGACCGCGCGTGAACGCCCGGACGTTCATCCTTCGCGCGCCGACAAGGTAGATGCCGAGTGGCGCAACGACACGAAGCAGAAACGGCATGGCGTACAGGAACACGTCACTGACGAGATACCAGACGAATGTACCGTAGTATCCGTGCGCCGTGAGGTAATGATCCAGCCGGGACAGGACTCCCGTTGGAACAGGCCAGGCGAGAATGGGAATTGCATAAAGGCTGTAAGCCCATACGGTGGTGAAAAGGATTGTCCAGACCATCACCCAGTCGGCACGCACTTCGTTTGCGAAGCTCGCCAGGATAGCGCCGATAACCTGCCGCCAGTACCATGCGACGGAGCGCCGCCGCTGGAATTCCTCGTGCAGGTCGCCGGCGAGAGCTTCATTGCTGCCGCCACACAGCAGGTGGTCCAGCATCCAGCTTGCCAGCGCAGGTGGTTTGGATTCCGTCATACCTTCTCTCCTTATTCAATTCCGCCTTTGTTTTGCAGACTTGTGGATTGGCGGTTCTTCGCCCATAACTGAGCCGCCCAAATGGCAAACAAAAGAGGAGCGGACTGGCGCACAAGAGCGTAAGGCAACCGCCACCACGGAAGCGATACGGCAATGGGCAGTATCCCGGCAGCTTGTACAGGAAGGAGGCTATACAGAATAACCGGCCAACGGAACACCATGTTACTTCCGCCTGGTAATATCAACGCCAAACTCAGCAAGCCTAGTGCCCAGGCCACAACGATGCCGGCGCAAAACCCGCAAAGCGCGGGCAGAAAATGAGTAAATCTTTTGACGGCCAGATAAACAATGAGAGGTAAAACTAACGATAAAATTCCGCTGCAGCGCACTAGAACCCAATAAAGATACCGGCCATGGGGCTCAAACGCCAGCGCCCAGAACCGCTCCTGGGCGAACCGCAGGAATAGAAGCGAGTAATAAGTCCAGACCAAAACGAATACGGCTTCCAGGCTCAACAACTTCCAGTGTTTGCGCAATTCTCCGGTTACGCTTGCCACGATTGCCCCCAAAACCTGCCGCCAGTACCATGCGACGGAGCGTCGCCGCTGGAATTCCTCGATCAGATCGCCAGCAAGGGCTTCGTTCCGGCCACCCCACAATAGATGTTCCAGCATCCAGCTTGCCAGCGCGGGTGGTTTGGATTTTGTCATGCCTTGCCTCCCTCCAGTTGTGGAAGCCCTCGCCACAAGGCAACAAGGGCTTTGCGAGTTTTCCTGACCTGTTGCAATCCCGCTTTGGTTACGCGGAAATATCTTTTCGCCCGGCCGCCGCGTTCCGGAGTCGGATCGCCGAGGCTGGACGAAACCATGCCCTTCTGTTGCAGCCGCTCGAGCGCGGCATAGACGCTTCCAATCCCAGCCTCGCGCCCGGTGATTTCTTCGATCACTGCCGCAATGGGGACTCCATAGGCATTCTCGCCCGCGCGGAGCAAAGCCAGCAGGACAATCAGTTCAAACTCCCCGAGCTGGGACCGCGCCGCCATTTCCTCAAGTATAGTGAAGAAACTGCTTTTTTGCAACCGCTATGCCAACGGTGGGGGATCGGCATCCGCCATGTCATCTGTAAACCTGCGAGGCGGGGAGGGGCTGGTATAATCACAAGTCATGCGTCCGGAGTTCACGGGGATTGCTTTTCAGGACCCATCGAAAGCCGAGAGCAACGTGGAACGCCTGGCAGGGCGGCTGGCGCCCGAGCTGGCGGCGCCTGCCGCATCGCTGCTGGCGCATTCGCCTGATCCTGACGGCGCGCTGAACCTGCTGGAGCGTTACGTTCTGGGCGCCCCCGAAGACGTGCTTTCTGACCTGCGCCTGTATCCCACTGCCCTGACCTACCTTGTGGCCATCTTCGGCTACAGCACTTTTCTGGCGGAAAGCTTTTTTGCCGATCCCTCCCTGCCTGCGCAGTTTGCGCGCGACCGCAAATTCACCAAACTGAAATCGCGGGAAGATCTGATGCAGGACTACGCGCGATTTTCCACCACGCATCCGGATGTATGGCTCTCCGCGCAACTGGCGCGCTTCAAGCGACGGAACTATCTGCGCATCGTGTTGAAGGATGTCCTGGGTCTTTCCACGCTGGGCGAAACCACGCTGGAGCTCTCCATGCTGGCGGATGTGATGCTGTGGAACGCGCTGATCTTCTGCGACCAGGAACTCGAGAAGCGTTACGGCCAGCCGCAGTATCGCGACGCGCAGGGCCGCATTGTGCGGAGCGGCTTCAGCATCGTCTCGCTGGGCAAACTGGGCGGCAATGAGCTCAACTACAGTTCCGACATCGACCTGCTCTTCCTTTATGAAAAGGACGGCGAAACGGCGGGCGGCAGCGAGCCGGACTCCATCATCAGCAACAAGGAATATTTTGTGCGCCTGGCGCATGCCATCACGCGCACCATCACGCAGTCCACGCCGCAGGGCCAGGTGTTTCGCGTAGACCTGCGCCTGCGTCCCGAAGGTGACATGGGAGACCTGGCCATCAGCCTGAAATCGGCGCTCGAGTATTACGCCAGGCGCGCGCGCGAGTGGGAATTGCAGATGCTGATCAAAGCCCGCCATTCGGTGGGGCAGGTGCGTGTCACCCGCGAATTCCTGCGGGGAGTGGAGCCCTACATTTACGGTTCGTCCGCCGATTTTGCAGCCGTGGAAGCAGTGCTGCGGTCGCGCGAAAGGATTTCGAAGAAGCTGGACCAAAGCCGAAGCAACGCCATAGACGTCAAGCTGCACGAGGGCGGGATTCGAGACATCGAATTCCTCACCCAGTGCCTTCAGCGGCTGCGCGGCGGGGAGGACCGCTGGGTGAGATCGGGCGGCACGCTTCTGGCTTTGCGCAAGCTGAATGACAAGGGATGGATCGCCGATCGCGATTACGCCGCCCTCGTCAGCGCCTATGAATTCCTGAGAAACGTGGAGCACCGCGTCCAGTTTGAACGGGGCTTGCAGACGCATCGACTGCCCGCAGAGGCCGACGCGCTGGACCGCCTGGCCCGCCGCACTGGAATGGACAGCAGCAAATCGCCGGGGAAAAGGCTGCTGCGAAAAGTTCGCGAGGCCTTCGCCACGGTGACGGAAATTCACCAGCGCATTGTGCGGCCCGATGCAACTCCCGTGCCGGGAACGGCCTATGCTCTGATGCCGTTGATTGCGCCCGTGGGTGATCACGCTCCACATTCTTATGCAGCATTGCTGGAATATCTTGCCGCGCAGGCGCCGGAGTTGTCGGAACTGATCCGGAACGCGAACCTTCAGGAGCGCAATCGCAAAAACGTTGCCCGATTGTTCGGCGCTCTGCTGGCTCACCCGGAGGCCTTCGGTTACGCGCGGCAGCAACCGGCATGCGTGGAACAGGCCATCAGAGTCGGCGCCTCAAGCGAATATCTGACCGGCCTGCTGGTGCATCACCCGGAAGATATCTCTGCCCTCGACTGCCGTCAACCTGCGAATCCGGCGCCCCAAGACCAGCCGGAAATGGAAATGGGAATCGAAAAGGCCGTCAACATGGAGCCTTTTGCCTGGGTGACAGAAGGGGCATTCGACGTTCGCGAAAAGATGGCTGCGCTGCGGCGGAACTTTCGCGCCACCGTGCTGGAACTGGGCTCTGCCGACCTCGCAGAACTGGGCGACATCTATCCCCGCCTGGAACGCTGGACAGAGCTTGCAGGCAGATCAGTGGCCAGCGCGCTCTCAATAGGCCATCAGGCAATGGAAGGCGCGGAGCATGGTGGATCCCTCAGTCTAAGCCAGACGCCGTTTGTGATTCTCGGTCTTGGCCGCCTGGGGCTGAGCGAGTTTGACCTGGCTTCGGACGCCGACCTGATGTTTGTTGCACCGTCCGATACCTCTCGTGAGCAGGTCGCTCACTGCATGCGCCTGGCCGAGAAGGTCATCGAGGTGATTTCAAGCTACACGCGTGACGGCACTCTGTTCGTGGTGGACACGCGCCTGCGCCCGCGCGGACAGGAAGGCGAGCTCGTGCCGACGCACTCCTCTCTGCTGGGCTATATCAGGGAATCCGCGCAGGTGTGGGAAGCGCTGACGTATCTGAAGGTCCGTCCGCTGGCAGGGAACGAAGAGCTCGCCGACAAACTGGCTGACGATATTGTGGCGGCGGTGATGGACCGCTTCCACAACCGCCCCGATCTCGAGGGCGAGTTGCAGATGATGCGGCACAGGCTGGAGAAGGAGAAGCACGTGCCGCCCGACAACACCAAAACCGCTCCCGGCGGCTACTACGACGTGGATTTTGCGGTCTCCTGCCTGCGCCTGCGGCATCGGGTTCCGGCGCCACACGGCGCCAACATGGCCATCCAGATTGAGGCGCTGCGTTCCGCAGGCGCGCTGAGCAGCGCGGACGCTGCGTCGCTTCGTCATGGAGCTGCTTTTCTGCGTACGGTCGATCATGCTGTCCGGCTGGTGACCGGGAAGGCAGCGGAAGGATTGCCGGCCCATGTCGGCCACCGCGACGCCATCGAGAACCTGGTTCGACACTGGGGACTCGTGCCAGGATCAGCGACTCTCGCCGAGAAGCTGAAAGAAGCGCAGCAACAAGTCCGTAATGTTTACCGCCGAATGATCGGCTCCGACTGAAGCCAGTTTTCCGAACCAGGGTAAGCTACTGGTAATGCAGGCTTTTTTGGATGGCCTTGAGTCGCCCTGAAGTGAGTTGTTACGGGCTCTTGACAGTAGGCGAATAAAAAGCGAAAATGGCCTCAGCTTTGCTTAAGGAGCTGGGGCTATGGAAGACCTGCTTCGCACGCCTGATGTCACTCTAACGCCGCCGAGGATGGCTGTTTCAGGCGATCAATCACGCCTGAGCAAAAGTACGCAAGCATCTTTACATCTCGCGATCCGGGAGGCAGGCAGCGTTCTGAGCACGCCATGCTGCAATGCTGTTCCCACAACGCCCAAGCTGGTCGGCATTGCTCGCCTGGCTCAGTCGAGTCCCCGCGTGCGCGAGCGAACGGGCGTGGAATACTTTTCCTTGCCTGCGCGCTCGGCGCTGAACCGGGAATCGAGCCGCCGGATGCCCTTCGCCTGGACGCTCAATCCCTATCGCGGCTGCGAATTCGGTTGCAAGTACTGTTACGCGCGCTACACTCACGAGTTCATGGAACTGCACGACGGCCTGGAGTTCGAGCGGAAGATTTTCGCCAAGCTGGGTTCGCCTGACCTGCTGCGCGCCGAACTGCGCCGTGCCCGCGATGGCGGACTGCCCATCGCGCTGGGCACCGCCACGGACCCTTACCAGCCGGCGGAAAAGCAGTTTGAAGTCACGCGCGGAATACTCAAGGTGTTCGGCGAATTCGAAGGTCTCGATTTTTCCATCACCACCAAGAGCACTCTGATTCTGCGTGATCTTGACCTGCTGGTCCCGCTGGCGCGCCGGCACCGCTTGAGCGTCCACATCACCGTCACCACGGTTGATTCGCGTCTCGCCCGCCTGCTGGAGCCGAAAGCGCCGCCTCCGCTCAAGCGCCTGGAGGCCGTGCGCCAGCTCGTCTCCGTCGGCATCCGCACGGGCGTGAACGCCGCGCCCATCATCCCTGGCCTCACGGATTCACCCGCGCAGCTCGAGAGCCTGGCGCGCTCGGCCTCGGAGCACGGCGCTCAGTCTCTTTTCGGCAACGTCCTCTTCCTGATGCCCAGCGCCATGGCGCAGTTCATGCCTTTTCTGGAAAAGCAACGCCCGGATCTCGTCCGGCGTTATCGCAAGCTCTTCCGTCACTCCGCTTATCTCCCTGCCGAATACAAGGACGGCATCTCCAAACTCGTCGCCGAATTGCGCGCCCGCTATGGCCTCAACGGAAAACTCGAAGAAAGTGCGGCTGCCCCGCTGCATCGCCAGCACGCGTTCGTATTTGCGTAGCCCTTTCTTCGTTGGGTCTAGTGGTTGAGTGTTGAACACGTGCCTCACCGAGGCGAGTGAGGTCCAGTCCAAACAGCTATCTCGGTCAGTGAAGCTCATGCTGCTGCAGCAAGTGGCGGACGCCGTCAGGCAATTTCGGCCGTTTAGATGCGCCGCGGGCAGCAGGTCCGCCCCCAGGGATCGGGTTCGCCAGAAAGGCATGGACCTCATTCGAAACGGGGTCAAAACCAATCCCCACAATCTGGCCGGCATTATTGATGTCGAAAGCGGTCAGCAAATATAAAGTCGTATCCGCAGGCACGACGGTGTTGAGGTCGGTGATCTGGCCGTTCTGCCACATAACCGCTTTCGGATTCCCGGTCGGCGGCGGGGCGTCTAACGAGGCCCCCACCACATCGCCTAGGCCGTTCATATTGAGGCCGCAGCTAACAACATCTCCGGGAAGCGTGCCGAGGTCATGCATTCCGGTCTTTTGGGTCCAAAAGAAGCCGTGGAAAGCTGTGCTCACGGAAGATCCGGACGTTGGGGCAACTGACGAGCAGCCCGTCACCTGGCCCCGGTCGTTGATGGCGAAAGCGATGTTTCCGAGGCCCGCCACATCCGGGTTTAACGTCCCGCCGAGGTTGCCAAGGTCATGAACGGAACCGTCGGCATCCCAGAGGACTGCGTGCGCTCCCGCGGCGAACGGAGCCGGATAGGTATCTGCGCACGAGCCCGAGGTGCCTACTGCCTGTCCCTTATTGTTGATCCCAAAGCCCTCGGCCATCGTATCGCCCGAGAGTGGATTTAACTGGCGCATCTGGCCGACGTTGGGACCCCATATGACCGCTTCAAAATCGAGAACCTGGGGTCCGACACCGTTCGGGTACGGCGTAGAAAGACATTGAGGATCCTTCGTGCCATTCTCGGCAGCGCCCACCATTTCGCCCTGGGTGTTGCTAAGGTTGACTTCGCCGTTATTTCCCCCGAGCAGCGGGAGCGCGGTCATAGCACCTTTTTGCCAAACGAAAGGCAGGCATTTGAGTCCGGTGGGAAAGCCGCAGAAATTCTCGCTATTCGGGTCCGAATCAGAGGATTCGGCGAAGCCTCCGGCCTGGCCGTTTGCGCCGATTGCAACTGCTCCGCTGTTTGGGCCCCCGAGCCCGGGCGTAGAGATGTCCACGATCTGGCCCCCTACCCACATGACAGCGTGAGAATTTCCGTCAACGTCATTGGAACTCCCAACTATCAGACCGTTGTTGTTGATATACCCGGCTGAGCTGAAAGTGCCGCCCGGCAGCGTGCCGAGGTCTGTAACGGAGTAACTGGAAGGGGGCGAGGCATGTGCCTGCCGCGGGAGCGGCGGATCTCCGCCGGCGCCCCCGCAGTTTAGAATCAACGCTGCCAGGGCAAACAGCAGCCCCCCTAGCAAGACTGGAAGAACTAATCCGGATTTCATATTACGCTGTTCTTGCAATCCACTTAAATTCGTTTTCGAAATGCTCAGTTTCATTGCTCCCTCCTTTTCGTGTCTAGTTGTGTCTCAATGCAACGGCGGATTCTTTTGATTTCCGCCGACTCGAAGCATGTCAGGAGCGATGGAAGGCAAATGCGGGCAGGTCCATTGGCTGGTTTCCAAACATGTCCCTTGCTTGAAACGAGCCACTCCCGGATGTGGGCTGTGGCGCCAGGTTCCGCAAGAGTAGTGATGTCGTCGAGGGCGATTCCGTCGACATCAGCACAACAGACCGGACACCAACCGCGAGTCACTTTTGCATGACCAACGACCATCAACGTCTCGGTCTCAATCGTGATTTTGGTTGTCTTCCTCACCGAGGGTCGATCCATTTTGGTCGCCGCTCCCGCTCAGGCTTCGGTTGAGCGCATCGTCTCCCCAGGGCGGATCAAAAGTCCTTAGGAACAGCCTCAAAATTTCTCAAAAGATTTAAAGGCGAGTTAATCCACACAAGGCAAACCACTTGCGCCGGATGCAGGTTCCAGGAAATCTGCGCGCAGGCGGTCTCAGGCCAGACATGCGCTCTCATTGACGAACGAAGACCCGCATGATAAATTTCGATCCAGCGTTACTAACGGGGCATTCCCGCTAGGAGCGAAGCCTCCGCTTCGTACAGTTATGGCTACGGGACCCAAAGTCCTCTACGAATTTGGCTCGTTTCGGGTCGATCCCGATAAACAGTTGCTTTTGCGACAAGGCTGCCCGGTGGACATGACGCCCAAGGCCTTCGAGACACTGTTGGCGCTGATCCGCCACAGCCGGGAAGTCGTGACCAAGGACGAGCTCATGAAAGCCGTCTGGCCGGATACCATCGTTGAGGAAGCAAACCTGAGCCAAAACATTTTCGTGCTCCGCAAAACCCTCGGCGACACCCCTGAAGCCCACCGCTACATTGTCACCATTCCTGGACGAGGCTACCGCTTCGCAGCGGACGTGCGCGCGGTGACGGATGACAGCGAGTCCTTGTTGATAGCGAGCCGCTCTCGTTCGCAAGTGGTAATTGAACAGACAGAAAGCACCGCTTCCGGAACTTTGCCCGCGCTCTCGCCGGGCCCCCTTCACAAAAAGGCTTGGAGTCGTCTGTTGCCGATCGGAGCGGCTTTGGGTTTGCTGATTATGGGCGCAGTTTTCTTCCTTTTCAGGCATCAGCCGACTCCCCTGGGGGAAAAGGACTTTATCTTGGTCGCTGACTTTACCAATACGACAGGTGATCCTCTCTTCGATGACACGCTTAGGCAGGGTTTGGAAGTACAGCTTGAGCAGTCGCCCTTTCTTCGCCTGGTCTCGGGGCAACGAATCCAGCATACGCTCAGCCTGATGGGCCAGCCGCCCGATACCCGCCTGACCCCGGCGGTCGCACAGGAAGTCTGCGAGCGGACCGCCAGCACCGCTGTTCTCGGAGGCTCGATTTCAAGGCTCGGGAGCCAGTACGTGCTGGGCCTAGACGCAAGGGGCTGCAGCACGGGCGATGTCCTCGCTGAGGAGCAGACCCAGGTGGCAAGACAAGAAGAGGTGCTGACCGCGCTCAGCCAAATGGCGACTGAGTTGCGGAGCCGGTTGGGCGAATCGCTCTCCACGATTAAAGAGCACGACACTTCACTCTCTGAGGCAACCACTCCTTCCCTCGAAGCGCTGAAAGCCTATAGCCAAGGCTGGAGAATTCTCTCCTCAAAGGGCGAATCGGCAGCCATACCGTTTTTCAGACGCGCCGTTGCGATTGATACCCATTTCGCGATGGCTTATGCGGTCCTGGGGCTCATGTATGGCCACTTGGGTGAGTCGGCTATTTCCGCTGAGAGCACCGGCAAGGCATATAAATTGCGGGATCGGGCGAGCGACGAAGAAAAATTCTTTATAGAAGCTTCCTACGAAGGACGCGTCACGGGAAACATGGAAAAGGCCCGACAGACTTGTGAGGCCTGGGCCCAAGCTTATCCACGCGATCCACTCCCGCACGGGTACCTGGGAGCGTTCATCCTGGTTGGTTTGGGAAATTATAGTAGGGCGCTCGAAGAAGCCAATAAAGCTGTGGTGCTGGCTCCAGACCTTGCACCCGTTTATGACATTCTTTCCTACGACTACGAATCTCTAAACCGACTGAACGATGCTGAACGAGTGCTGGAGCATGCCTCCGATCGCAACCTCATCGATCCAGATTATATTTTCCATCGCTATGCCCTTGCGTTTCTTAAAGAGGACAAGACGGGCATGGCGCGCGAAGCGGCTTTGGCCAAGGGAAACGCTGGAGCAGAAGATTGGACCACTGACTACGAGGCTTTTGCCTTTGCATATTCCGGTCAACTGAAGCGAGCGAAAGAGATGTTACGGCTGGCAGTGAGCCTGGCTCAACAGGCGGGCTTTCCTGAGCGAGCAGCTCTATTCGAAGCTGGCGCAGCCGCTTGGGAATCCTTTTTCGGAAATGCATCCGCGTCAGGGCGAATCGCACAGGAAGCGATTGAAGTTTCCAAAGACCGGGAAGTAGAGTATGGCGCAGCGTTTGCCCTGGCTCTCTCGGGAGATTCTCACCGATCAGAAGCACTGGCCAATGATCTGGAAAAACGCTATCCCGAGGACACATCGGTCAGGTTCAGCTATCTGCCCACGCTTCGGGCGCTACTTGCTTTGAACCACGGCGAGCCTTCAAAGGCTGTTGAACTGCTGCAAATTACGATTCCTTATGAGCTAGGCGAGCGAATGAGCAGTATGCACGGGAATTTTGGGAATCTTTATCCGGTCTACGTGCGAGGAGAAGCACTCCTAGCGTTGCATCAAGGCGCTCAGGCCGCTGCGGAATTCCAGAAAATTCTCGATCATCGAGGGATTGTCGTCAGCGATCCTGTGGGTGCGATAGCGCGCTTGCAGCTCAGTAGGGCGCTCGCACTAGACGGAGATAACACCAGAGCCAAGGTCGCCTACGGCGATTTCCTTAAACTCTGGAAAGACGCTGACCCCGGCATTCCCGTCCTCAAACAAGCCGAGAGCGAATTTGCGCGATTGCAATGAGCTGCGGGACTTTTGAGCGGAAGAAGACTTCGTTGGCGGGGCCGTGATGGATTGAGGCGCTTACTCAGGGCACGACAGATTTGGCCACCCAAATTCCAAGTCTCGTCTTGCGCAGAAGGGGCGGTCGCCCATCGTGGGGTGGGAATCCAGCGGCAAGTGCGATTGTTGATCCAACAAAAAACCTCGAGGTGGTGCGCTGCGCGCACAATCCCTTGCCCCATGCTTAAGGCAGCGGTTCCCAAAACGGAAAGCCTGGCTACCTGCTCGCAATCGTAAATCGCTCAATCATTCAATCGTGGGCGTCGGCTTGGCGTCTGGAAAAACTTTTCTGGAACTTCGGCCGGGGCGGTGGTGTCTATATGTGCAGAAAGAGGAAAGCGCAAAAGCGATAAGGCGCCTTTTCGCGAACCGAAGATCGACCGGAAGTTTAAGAAGCGCTGCCCCACTGCCGGTGAGCCCGGCGGTGCGAGGCGTTTGATGGAGATCGCAGGCGGTGCGCATGAGGAGCACTGCGCCTTGAGGGCGAGCCCGAGCGCTTTTGCACCGCAGCCTTTGATCGTCCGCGCCAGGCCCGTTGATCGCAAACACTGCTGAGACCGCGATGCAAGCTCGACTCGCGGTGAGGAAGGTGAGAGATGCTGAGTGACACACTGCTCGATTCATCGCCGACCCGGGAAGCGGTGCTGCATGGCCGGCACTGGCTGACGACGGTGACCGCGGCTGTGGCAGGCTTCTGCCTGGCCTGGTTCGGGCTGCCGCTCGCGGAAGCGCCACAAGCAAAAGCGCTGGCTACTCAGTCATGGGTTGTGGCGGCGATTTCTTTCTTTTCCGCGCTGATGCTGGCGTATGTGTATGCCGACTCGCGGCATTTGGGTCTGCGCAGGTGGCCGTGGATGGCGCTGACCTTCCTGTTGAATCTCGGCGGTTTCGTCGCCTACCTGGTTTACAGCGCGGCCAAAACCAGCGACTGGAAACGTGCGAGCCTCCCGGTCGCTTATATGATCGAGGTGATGGCGATCGGCGTCATGGTGATCATCCCGCTGGTTCACTCCGAGGCGCTGCCGAAAGCTGCATTGGGCCGGGTAACCATTCTTCCTCCGCCCCCGCCCGCGCCTCCTCCTGCTGCTCCCCGTGTACCAGTTCAACGAATTACCGTGGAGGATTTGGAGAAGGAGCCGGCTGTGGTTCCGAAGGCCCTTCCCAAATTCCGAAGCCAACCCGTCGCCCCTTCCAGCGGCGTTGGGGTTGTTGGAAGCGTTCCGGGTTTGCCCGGCGGACAGGACGGAGTGATCGGCAGCTTGATGCTCCCGACGGCGCCCGCACCGCCGGCTCCGGCAAAGCCTGCCACCCCGGAACGCATGAAGATCGGAGGCGTGGTCGAAGCAGCCAACCTGATCTATGGTCCGAAGCCCGCCTACCCCCAGCTTGCTAAACTGGCCCGCATCCAGGGCACTGTGCGGCTGGAAGCTCTGATTGCAACGGACGGCACGATCAAGGGCCTGAAGGTCGTGAGCGGGCATCCGCTTCTGGTGCACGCGGCGCTTGAGGCTGTCGAACGTTGGCGATATCGACCGACACTGCTGAACGGTCAAACCGTGGAAGTGGAAACCGAGATTGACGTAAACTTCTCTCTGGAACAGTAGGAGGGCTTCAACCATTGCCCGGCGCCAGCCTCCGCAGGGCGGAGTCAGCGGTGAGGATGGCCGGCAGCCGGGGCGGGTGGTCGGCTCCTTAATCATCCGTAACGGGGCGTGGCGCGTCGCCATTAACGTAGCGAAGCACCGTGTGGTTCTGGACGGAATCGAACCATCTTTGTCTGAACTCCTTGCCCTCGTCGGACATCAACCACTTCCGGAAGTTATCGGCGTGCTGCTGTGATGGCCAGAAAGCCTCATTCAAATATTTCGGACGGCGCTCGGGTCTGCCCTGGACGTAGTTGCCCTGAATGCCGTCAATGAACACCCACGTCTTGCGATCCAGGCATCCATAGCGTTGGGTGATCTCATCCAGACGGGCGTCCAGCCACTCAATGAACGACGCCTCCTGCACTCCAGGCTTGACATCAAAAACATGGACCACTCGGAGCATGGCGCACCACCTTGAATTGTTTTTTGAGAGCCCACAGGATGTTACCGCCGCAGCATTGAAATTTCAACTCTACAAAGTTTATGGCAGTGACTCAGTTTGATTCCTGGCACGGACGTCCTCGCCGGTGCTTCCCTGAAAAGACACGGCCACGATGGCCGCGCCACAAAGCAGCGATCGAAATGAGTCAGCATCAATTTCCAGCCCCGAAGCCGTGGAGGTTGCGGCAACGAACGAAAGTCCGCTTTTCTTTGCAGAGGCACTTGCGCTAATCTTCTGAAGGCATCCCGAAGAGCGGATGCACGCAAACGTCAATTTTATCGGGGGTCTTAAGATGGCGGATATCAACATGCCCATTGCCGGGGCAGGGTTTGGCCAGACGTCACGAAGGGACCTGTGGTGGGTGCAGCCGTTGATGGTGTTCCTGGGCCTTTCGGCTTTTGTGGTTTACGCAACGTGGGCGGCCCTCCAGGGAACGCATTACCGCTTCGGTCCCTATCTTTCGCCTTTCTACTCGCCTGAATTGTTCGGCGATCCCGCGCACGCATGGTTCGGCGCCAAGCCATCATGGTACCCAGGCTGGTTCCCCTTTTCTGCAGCCATCCTGATCCTGTGGGCGCCGGGAGGGTTTCGCGTCACCTGCTACTACTACCGGGGAGCCTATTACAAGGCCTTCTGGGCTGACCCGCCCTCATGCGCAGTGGGGGAGCCGCGCAAGTGCTACCGTGGCGAGCGATCGTTGCCCTTAATCCTGCAGAACTTTCATCGTTACTTTCTCTACCTCGCGTTGCTTTTCCTCGTGCTCCTCGCAACCGACGCCTGGCGGGGCTTCTGGTTCAACGGCCACTTCGGTGTCCACGTTGGGAGCCTTGTGCTGCTCATCAATGTGATTCTGCTGGGGGGCTACACGCTGGGATGCCACTCGCTTCGCCATCTGACCGGCGGACTGATGGCCGCGTTGTCACCGGCCCGCAGAAAAGCCTATAGCTGTGTCAGCGCGCTGAACATGTACCACATGAGATACGCATGGCTCAGTCTGTTCTGGGTAGCCTTTGCGGATTTCTACGTGCGAATGTGCTCGATGGGAATATGGACGGACTGGAGGATCTTCTGATGCCGGAATACCAGGTTCACGAGCACGACGTGCTGGTGATTGGCGCGGGAGGAGCCGGGCTTCGCGCGGCCATCGCAGCCTCGGCAGCGGGCGTGTCCGTGGGGATCGTCACCAAAAGTTTGCTCGGCAAGGCCCATACCGTGATGGCAGAAGGAGGAATTGCGGCGGCGCTTGCCAACGTGGACGAGCGCGACAACTGGAAAGTCCATTTCGCGGACACAATGCGCGGCGGCCAGTACTTGAATGAGCCGCGCATGGCCCAGATCCATGCCCAGGAAGCGCCGGACTGCGTTCGTGAGCTTGAGGCGTGGGGGGCGGTGTTCGACCGGACTGCCCAGGGCAAGATCCTGCAACGCAACTTCGGGGGCCACAAATATCCGCGGTTGGCGCATGTGGGGGACCGCACCGGTCTCGAGATGATCCGCACCCTGCAGGACTACGGAATCCACCAAGGGATCGACGTTCACATGGAGTGCGTCGTCATCACGCTGCTGAAAGACGGTGACCGTGTCGTCGGGGCCTTCGGCTATGACCGCGAGCGGGGGCGCTTCCAGCTCTACCATGCCAGGGCCGTGGTCCTGGCGACGGGCGGAATCGGACGCGCCTATAAGATCACCAGCAACAGTTGGGAGTATACGGCGGACGGCCTGGCCCTTGCCTATCGTGCCGGAGCGGAACTCAAAGACATGGAATTCGTGCAGTTCCATCCCACCGGAATGGTCTGGCCCCCGAGCGTGCGCGGCATTCTGGTGACCGAAGGCGTCCGCGGTGAAGGAGGGACTCTCAAGAACAAGGACGGCCGGCGGTTCATGTTTGACGACATCCCTCCTCTCTACAAAAATCAAACAGCAGATAACGCCGAGGAGGGCTGGAGATACACCCAGGGTGACAGGTCGGCGCGCCGTCCGCCGGAACTGCTCACCCGCGATCACGTCGCGCGGGCGATTGTGCGGGAGGTCCGGGAAGGCCGCGGCAGTCCGCACGGCGGTGTATTCCTGGATATCGCATGGATCAGGGAAAAAATGCCGCATTCGGCCGAACACATCAAGAGAAAACTGCCCAGCATGTATCACCAGTTTAAGCAGCTTGCAGATATCGATATCACAAAGGAACCCATGGAAGTTGGCCCCACCACCCATTACGTGATGGGCGGCGTGCGGGTCCACCCGGAAACTCAGATGTCGACGGTGCCGGGCCTGTTCGCCGCTGGCGAGTGCGCCGCCGGCTTGCATGGCGCGAACCGCCTGGGCGGCAACTCGCTTTCGGACCTGCTGGTTTTCGGCAAGCGCGCGGGCGCCCACGCCGCTGCTTTCGCCCAGGAGCATCAGGCAGGCCAAGTGAGCGCCGAAGAGGTGGGGGCGGCAGCGCGGCAGGCCCTTGAACCCTTCGACCGGCCATCAGGCGAGAGTCCTTTCCTCATCCAGCGAGACCTGCAGGAAACCATGCAGGACCTTGTGGGAATCGTGCGACGGGAGGAAGACATGCATCGGGCGCTGGAAGTGATCGAACAGTTAGGCGAAAGAAGACGCCGGGCGGGCGTCGTGGGAAATCGGGAATACAATCCAGGCTGGCACACGGCACTGGACCTCTCGAACCTTCTTCTGATTTCCGAAGCCATCACCAGGGCGGCAATCGAACGCAAAGAAAGCCGGGGCGCGCATTTCCGAGACGATTATCCCGGCCGAGACGATGCAAGCGGGAAATCCAATCTTATAATTCGCCAGGGGCCTGACGGGAAAATGCAGATTGCCCGCAAGCCGCTCCCGGAATTGCCGGCAGAGCTCAAGCAGATCGTCGAGGAGATGAAATAATGGCGACGGCAACCTTCAGGATTTGGCGTGGCGACTCCGGTGGCGGGGAGTTCCGGGACTACAGCCTCGAAATATCACCGGGAATGGTGGTCCTGGACGCGGTTCATGAAATTCAGGCAAAACAGGCGCAGGACCTGGCGGTGCGCTGGAATTGCAAAGTTGGCAAATGCGGGTCGTGCTCGGCGGAAATCAACGGAATGCCGAAGCTGATGTGCATGACGCGCCTGAATCAACTGCCGCTGGATGCGCCCATCACCGTCCAGCCCATGCGGACTTTCCCCTTGGTCAAGGACCTGGTCACGGACGTTTCATGGAATTATGAGGTGAAGAAGAAGATCAAGCCTTTCAAGCCGCGCAAACCGGATTTTCCCGATGGCACCTGGCGGATGGTCCAGGAGGACGTTGACCGCATCCAGGAGTTTCATAAGTGCATCGAATGCTTCCTGTGCCAGAACGTGTGCCACGTGCTGCGCGATCATCGCCTGCATCAACAGTTCGTTGGCCCGCGGTTCTTTGTCTACGTCGCCTCACTCGATATGCATCCCATGGATATCGAAGATCGTGTGGAGGAGTTGAAGAACGCAGAGGGAATTGGATTCTGTAACATCACGAAATGCTGCACGAAGGTGTGCCCCGAAGAAATTCGCATCACCGACAACGCCATCATTCCGCTTAAGGAACGCGTGGTCGACCGCTATTTTGATTTCCTCAGAATAGGGTTCAGCCGGCTTCTCGGCAGAAAAGACCGTCGTGCCTTACGCAATCGGTAATCCGCTTCCCCGGGTCAATTCTGCTCCGCGGATTCATCGAGGGACATCTCAATCTCTCCCCACTCGCGCATCATCTCGCCAATGGCCTGGCGCAATTCTTCAATTCTCCTCGAGAGGCGGATGGATCCCTCCGCGCTCCTGAAGTTCGCCAGCTCGAGCTCGCAGGAGGCAATTTCCGCTTCCGCGCGTGCGATAGCTTCTTCGAGTTCCTCGCCGCGGTCCGCCATTCGGCGAACCAGGATTGGATTGAGTCTTTTTGCCGCGATGTCCTGTTCTTCCTTGCTCTTATTTCCGTTAGCATTGGCAGGCATGGCAGGCTGTGTTTCAGCCCTTGTATCGTCCGGGCGTGGAGGCCGCCCATTTTTCTGCCACAAATAGTCCTCATAGTTGCCTGGATAGTCGTGGACCTCTCCGCCGCCGATTTCGAAGACGCGCGTGGCCAGATGATCGATGAAGTAGCGGTCGTGCGAAACGAATACCACCGTGCCCGTGTATTTTCCCAGCGCCTCCAGCAGAACGTCTTTGGCGCGCAGATCCAGGTGGTTGGTAGGCTCGTCGAGCAGCAGAAAATTCGCCGGACGCAGCAGCATGCGCGCGAGGGCGTAGCGATTGCGCTCTCCGCCGGAAAGCACCCCGACTCGCTTAAAGACTTCGTCCTCAGAAAACAAGAAGCTTCCCAACAGCGTGCGAAGTTGGGTCTGGCCGCTAAGCGCTGCCGGCGCCACGCCCCCAATGTCATCAATCAGGCGCGCTTCCGGGTCGAGCGCCTTATACTGGTCCTGGGCAAAGTAATCCACTTCCACATGGTGACCCGGGAGCGTCTCGCCGGCTGTCGCCGGTTCCACACCTGCCAGCAGCTTGATCAACGTCGATTTGCCGGCTCCGTTCACGCCCACCAGGGCCACGCGGTCGCCGCGCTTGATGGCGAAGTTCACGCCCGCGAACACCTGCTTATCGCCGTAGCTCTTGGAGACCTCACGAAATTCCGCTACCAGGCGCCCGCTTGCCGGCGGCTGTGGGAAAGAAAAGCGAATGGTTTTCTCCTCGGACGGCAGCTCGATCCGTTCGATCTTTTCAAGTTCTTTGATCCGGCTTTGTACCTGCCGTGCCTTGGTCGCCTGGTAACGGAAACGATTGATGAACACTTCCAGATGATGGATACGGTCCTGCTGGTTCCTGTAAGCAGCCTCAAGCTGCGCTTTGCGTTCTTCTTTCTGGGTGAGATAGCGGTCGTAGTTGCCCGCGTAAAACCAGGCGCGCCGGTTCCAGATTTCGACGACCTTGTTGACCGTGACGTCGAGAAAATAGCGGTCATGCGACACCAGAACAACGGCGTGTGGATAGTCTTCGAGATACTGTTCAAGCCAGTTGCGCGATTCCAGATCGAGGTGGTTGGTGGGCTCATCCAGCAGCAGAAGGTTCGGCCTGGTCAGCAGGAGCTTGGCCAGCGCGATGCGCATCTGCCACCCGCCGGAAAACTCCTCGGTCAGCCGCGCTTGGTCGTCCCGCGAGAATCCCAGGCCGTTGAGCACTGCGCCCGCTCTAGCTTCCAGTGAATACCCATCGCGATGCTGGAACTCCGTCTCCAGGGCGTGGTAACGCTCGGCCACTTGCGCGTATTCCTCACTCGCCGGGTCAAGGTCCGCCATGCGGTGCGTGAGCTCCTCAATCTCCGTTTCCATTTCGAGCAGGTTTCCAAACGCCGAAAGGCACTCTTCGAGCACACTGCGGCCGGCGAGTTCAAGACCGTCCTGGGGAAGGTATCCGCGGGTGATGCCCCTGGCTGTGGAGAGTGTGCCAACATCCAGAGTTTCAAGCCCGGCCAGCACTTTCAGCAAGGTCGACTTTCCGGTGCCGTTCGCGCCCACCAGGCCGACGCGGTCGCCCGGCGTCAGAAGCCAGTCGAGGCCTTCGAACAGTACCTTGGGTCCGAACTGCTTACCGCCTGAAGAAAGCTGAATCATGATGGGATCGCAGCCCCACGCGTCGCGCGGGGCCGGTTGCACTCTCTCTAACTATATCAGGCGGCGGCGTAGAACAGATGTCTCGAAACTCGGCGGCAGAGCGCCACTTGCTATTCTTCTTCAGGTCGAAACACGCACCTCTAATGGAATCATCGGACAGGTTTGATTTTGGCGGTTTTTATTGCCTTACACAACGCAAAGCTTCATACTTGCTACGCCTTTGCAATGTCACCCATCGACCTTAACCAAAAACGAGGATTAATGCGCGACGTAGACAATTCGGCGCTTCCTGCTCCTTCCATTCGCATCCGGCGGATTCAAAGGACAGCGCTGGCGCTTCTCGTTTTCAGCGGGGTTATCAACTACGTTGATCGGGCCAGCCTGGCCGTTGGCCTGCCGCTGATCCGGCAGGACCTGGGAATTTCCATTGCGCACAGTGGCGTCCTGCTCTCGGCGTTTCTTCTGGTTTATGCCTTCAGCCAACTGCCTGCCGGGGCGGTGGTGGACCGGTTTGGCGCGCGGCTGGTGCTTTCGGCTGGGCTCGCCCTGTGGTCATTTGCCCAGGTGCTCGGAGGAATGGTCACGAGCTTCCGGCAGTTTCTGGCGGTGCGCGGCTTGCTGGGGCTCGGCGAGTCCCCGCAGTTTCCAAGCTGCGCCCGCATCGTGGCGGACTGGTTTGCGTCGCGGGACCGCGGCCTGGCCACCGGCATCTGGAACTGCTCCAGCAGCCTGGGAACAGCGATTGCAGCTCCACTGCTTACCATTCTGATGCTGCATTTCGGCTGGCGCTGGATGTTTATCACCATGGGAATCGCCGGCCTGGCGGTGGGGATTGTTTTCTACACCCTGCATCGTGATCCCAAACACCTGCGCCTGACCGACGCCGAGAACGACTACCTTTCCAATGCAGACCGTGAGACGCAGCCCATGGCGTGGCGGGACTGGGGGCGGCTGTTTGGGTTCAGCACGACGTGGGGAATGGTGTGCGGGTTTTTTGGCATTGTGTACATGTCCTGGCTCTACTTTGCCTGGCTGCCCCAGTATCTCGAAATCCAATGGCATCTCAGCATCGCCAATAGCGGCTGGATCGCGGCCATTCCCTTCACTTGCGGGGTTGTGGGCAGCTTGATCGGAGGCCGAGTTTGTGATGCCCTTTCGCGGCGCGGTTATTCCACGATCCAAAGCTGCAAGATTCCCCTGGTCTGCGCCTTGTCCGGAGTGGTCCTCTGCACG